>JAQTLP010000003.1 GCA_028714855.1 Phycisphaerae bacterium
CTTGTCGTCTTCAACCATCAGAATTTTGAATCTTGTATTTTCCATAGTTTTATTCTCCGTTCGGCAGTTCGCTTAGGGTCCAGTAAACGTCAATCGTTCTCATTGCCTCAACAAACTTTTTATAATCTGCGGGCTTGACTATGTAACCTGCTGCGCACAACTCAAAAGTCTCAAATTTATCCTTTGTATCCATGGATGTAGTCAAAACCACAACAGGAATCTTTTTTAATACATCATCCGCTTTTACGACTTTCAGGAATTCGACGCCGTTCATTTTCGGCATATTCAAATCAAGAAGAATAATACACGGTTTCTCATTACCTTCACCTGTTAAATACTCAATTGCTCCCTCTCCATTGGGCGTGTGGACCAACGGATTTTTAACGTTCAGGTCCTTAAGCGCCCGCTTAACCATCATTACGTCCACACTGTCATCTTCAACCAACAACATTGGCTTCAAGCTTCGCATTTTTGACCCCCATTTCTTGCTTAGGCAAAGTGAAGAAGAATGTGCTTCCCTGCCCTGGTTTTGATTCAACCCATATTTTTCCATCGTACAACTCCACAATTTTCTTTGTTACAGTAAGACCAATACCGGTATTTTCAAACTTATCCCGCGGCGACAACGTCTGGAACAGCTGGAAAACCTTTTCATAATGCTTTTTCTCAATTCCGCGTCCGTTATCGGCGACACTAAACTTCCAGAAACCGTTCTCTTCGACACATCCAACTTTGATTTGGCCTTTCGGTTTATCCATATATTTCACGGCGTTACTCAGGAGGTTCTGGAACACCTGCATAATGCGGGTATGCTCACACTCAACCGTAGGCAGCTCGTCTTCGATTGTAATGGTGATATTTTCCGGCGGGGCAATTACATCAATAGTTTCTGCGACAAGCTCATTCAGATTCACCGCAACCTTTTCTTCTTCAGCATGTCCGACCTTGGAGTACTGCAAGATGCCGTCAATGAGGTTGTGCATTCGGTCCACGCGACCTGTAAGCAGTTTCATTTGCTCTTTGCCGGTTTCATCGAGCTTATCTGCATAATCGGCTGATATCCATTCCGCAACGGTCTTGATTCCCCGCAGCGGCGCTTTCAAATCATGTGATACTATGTACGCAAAATCCTTTAATTCCTTATTAACCTTTGCTACTTCGTGATTAGTGCGTTCCAGCTCCTGTATAAGCTGGGCCTGTCTTTGCTCTGCCTGCATACGTTCGGAGACATTGCGTGCGATTGCTATTATGAAGTCTTCTTTCCGGCACGAGCCATCCCGGTGATTTTGACTTACGAGTTTGAGGCTGGTTTCCGCGAAGAAAGTTGTTCCATCACTGCGTTTGTGCCGGCCTTGTATGACTAAATCTCCCCTGAGTTTGAGTTCCTTCATTTGCACCTGCCAGAAGGCATCATCCGGTATGGACTGCTCGATGTCTTTGAAGGCCATCTTGAGTAATTCTTCCCGCATATACCCCAGACTGTCACAAGCTCTATCATTTGTATCCAGTAAACGACCCCATTTTGGTTCCATGATAAAGATACAGTCATTCGACCGGTCTATAAGATTTCGAAGTAATTCCAGCTTCTCACTGGTCTGTTTGCGTGATGCGACTCTTCCCAGCTGCTCCGTCACTGCGTTTAACAAATCATCTTCTTCTTTAAGAAACGGACTTTGACCGTCTTCCTGTTTTTCCTCGAGGCGGTAAACCTCGACAGCTCCGACCTCGTATCCTTCTACTTTAAGCTTGGCATACTGGCTGTATTCACTTTTTCTGAAATTATCAGTTTTATAATTTATTCCTTCAAAAGTTATTCTTACACAAGTTTTTTCAGAATGCTGATATGCATAACGAATCAGAGTAACTGTCTGCTTAAATATTTCCTCCAATGAGATTCCCGGCTGCTCAATAAGTTTTGACAATGCATAAAAACAACTTAGATGCCTAATGTGCTGCTGCAATTTTTCCTGAACCAATAAATGCTCGCCAATTTCATTTTGAAGTTCTTCGTTGATGGCCGATAATCCCTCTGTGCGCTGCCTGACCTTTTCCTCGAGGATTGTTCGGGCTTCTTTTAATTTACAGGTCATATCATTGAAAGCCCGCGCGAGGTCTCCTATTTCATCTTTTGAACTGACCTGTATTTGGGTTTCCAATTCGCCCTGGCCTATTTTATCCGCGGCATCCTTGAGTTTTATGATGGGATTTGAAATAGTGCTCCAGATAAAATGGCAGACAACGATTACTGCCAAAAGGCCGACGATGGTTGATATAATAATGCTTTCCGTGCTGCTGCCGACCGCTTTTCTAATCTCCTCGGCCTTGGTAATCGGCCTTTGCCTTGTGCTTTTTATTAACTTCTCTGCAGTTTTCTGGGTTTCCAGCAACAGCGGTTCCACTTTACTCTCAAAAAATGACCTCGCCACTTCGGAACCCTGTTCTTCCTGAAGCGCAGCCGTTTTACTCACCAAAGGTATGAAACCATCCACTTTTGTTTTCAAATCTTCGAATGTTTTTACTTCTTCCGATTGTTTTTCTTCTCTGAAAAGTTCGATTTTCAGTTTTATTGCATCTTCCCAGAGCAACGTGAATTGCTGCAGTTTAGAAACACTCTCTCCAACTGCGTTTTTTACAATCTTTTTATGCTCCGGAGTCTCATCAATTCTCCCAAGCAAGAGTTTGTTAATATTTGTCTGAATTCTCTGGATGTGGTAGGCAATCTCTGTCGCTGCTTTTGCCTCGTTAGAATTGCTTAATAATATCTGGTCAACATCGACTGCGATATTGGCGTTGTATTTTATGGCGATTACGCCGATGATACCCACCAACGAAGCAATCCCTATAAAAAACAAAATCGATTTTTGGCCTATTCGCATTTCACACCTTTTTATTTTTTATTCAGATACCCGTATAAACCACGTTTAATTTTCTCCTTCGTCCGTAGCCCCGTTTTCGTCAGATGGTTGATCATAAAGAATTGTCGGCATATCAAGGGGGCAATTTCATTTAAAAGGCGTTTTTTTGACAATACCCTTGAACTTTTCCGGTATATTCTGGGACGTAGAATATGCTGATTTTTAAGGGTGTTTAGGTTTTCCAACCCTTATTGGTGGAGAGAAACAGTATAACTCAAAAGCCGATAAACAAGTCTTAAACCGGCTTCCAGGAGCCGTATTTAATAACGTCCGATTTAGTCGAAATTTATCGCTATTAGTGTGGTGCTGATGAAGACTTAGGCCGGATACAACTTCATTTCCTGATTTCTGCAATCCATCTGTCTGATTCGGATTTTGATTCCAATCCCACCTACCCCAAGGCAAACAACATAACGGAGAGGGCGGGATTCGAACCCGCGGTAGGGAAACCCTACATACGCTTTCCAAGCGTACTCCTTCGGCCACTCGGACACCTCTCCGACAAAAGATTAAAAATACCGGTTTTAAAGGCGTTTTTCAACTTTAAACTTCGACTGCCATATGTATATTAGTAGCAGGCAGATATATTAAAACTTCTCTTGAAATGAACCACTCAAGCCGATTTTAAGACTATAAAGAATAAATGGCAGCTGTCAGCAAAATTTGAAAAGAGTTTAAAGAACTTTGGCAACAATATCACAAATAAATTTTGGAGGTGTAAAATGCACGACGAACAAATCAAAAAAATGATCGATGATATATACGATGACTCAAGGGAAAACACACTTCGTTCGATGATCGGCGACTTTTACAACAGAAAGATGTTTTCTATCGTTGTTCTTGTGTGGATATGGGCGATTATCTTTATTGGCGGCGCCATCTACAGCGGCATTCAATTCTTCAATACAGACCTGCTCAGGGAACAGATAATGTATGCGGTTATCTTTCTCTGCTGCTTTCAAGGTATTGCAATGATAAAGATTTTCGCCTGGCAGATAATACATAAGAACAGCCTCAAACGTGAAGTGAAACGGCTGGAGCTTCGCATAGCCGAATTAGCCGAGACCGTGAAAAATAAATAAAAAAATTTATGGCTCATTGAAAGGAGTCAAAAATGCGTGGACTGAAGATTAGTCTATGGGTAACCGGGATTTTGTGCCTGCTGTGCGTATTTGGGATGTTCCTGCCTATCTCAACACTGGAATCGTTTACCAAGGTCTTTGGAATTGAGTCGCTTTCCGGGCCGCCGATGGCCACGTATGCAATTCGCGTTATGTCAGCAATGTGTGTCGGAATCGGGGTATTTTTAATTATTCTCGCGCTGAACCCAATGAAGTACGGAGTAATGGTGCCGTTCTCAGGTATTACCGCCGTACTTTTAGGTGTGGTCTGCGGGATAATAGGACCGGCGGTGGGAATGCCAGCTAAATGGTTCCTCGGTGATTGCTTGAGCAGTCTTGTACTGGGCGTTCTAATACTTGTATTCTGGCAGCGGGCCAAGCGATGTTCACAGCCAGGTGCAACCACCTGATAAAAACGAGAAAGGATAAATTTATGACAAAAATACAGATTGTTTTCTACAGTATGTACGGGCACGTGTATCGGCTGGCCGAAGCTGTGGCTGAAGGAGCCCGCCAGGTCCCAAACACAGAAGTAACCCTATACCAAGTCCAAGAACTTGTTCCTGAAGAAGCGCTGGTAAAAAGCGGCGCCAAAGCGGCACGACAGGCATTTGCGCACATCCCCATCGCACAACCCGACAAGCTGGCCGAGGCCGATGCGATTATATTCGGCACGCCGACGCGGTTCGGCAATATGTGTGCTCAAATGCGCAATTTCCTCGACCAGACTGGTTCATTGTGGGGCAAAGGTGCCCTCATCGGAAAAGTCGGCAGTGTTTTCGCCAGCACCGGGACTCAGCACGGAGGACAGGAAACAACCATTACAAGTTTTCACTCCACGCTGTTACATCACGGAATGATTGTTGTCGGGGTGCCTTACTCTCAACAGGGCTTGCTCAATATGAAGGAAATTACAGGAGGCACGCCGTATGGCGCGACAACTCTTGCCGGTGCCGATGGGTCCCGTCAGCCGAGCGAGAACGAGTTAGCTATTGCCAAATTCCAGGGCAAACACGTTGCCGAGATTGCGAGCAAACTCTGTCGGTAAATTCAATCTTATATTACTAAGGAGGCGGTAATGAAAATATTCAAAAATTTGCTTTTGCTGCTAACTTCATTATTATTGGCGCAGTGTGATAGCGTAAGAAAGGTTGATGAGATGGCCAAACCTAGAATAGAGGAACAAAACCCGATGGAAAAGTTCGAGTTCTTTTTAGGCGATTGGAACCTTGAATACAAAATACCTAAAAGCACACTCAGCGAAGCAATGACCGGGACCGGCAGCGGGACGTTCAAAAGAGCACTAAAGAACAAATACGTGTTTTTCGATTATGAAGGGGCACATGGTATCTTCGCGTGGGATGATAAGGAGAAGGTCTATAAATACTGGTGGTTTGAAGACTCGGGGAACTTTACGTGGGCGATATGTAATTTCGTCGATGATGATACTTTGTTTATGGATTGGCAGAATGAGCCAATGACACAGACTTTTACCAGGGTGGGGCAAGACAAAATCATTCTGAGAATGAGCCAGTCTCTTGGTGAAGATAAATCTGAATTGGTTCTGGAAGTAATACTAACGAGAAGATAGAAATTGCAATTGCTTTTCTCAACGCTTGCGGGCAAAAAATTTCTGTAAGATTTTACTGCACTCGTCGGCCATAACGCCGCTTGTAACTTCCAGCCGGTGATTTAGCCGTTCATCCGTTACAATATTGTAGAGACTTTTCACCGCGCCGGTCTTCGGATCATCACAGCCGTAAACTAATTTATCCATCCTGCTCAAAACAAGCGCGCCTGCACACATAGGACAAGGTTCCAATGTAACATACATAGTGCAGTCGTTGAGGTGCCAGTTCTCCAGTGCCGCAGCCGCCTGGGTAAGCGCGATTATCTCCGCGTGCGCAGTCGGGTCCTGCAGTTGTTCCCGCTGATTATATGCCTTTGCGATGATTTGATTTTTATGAACGATTACCGCCCCAATCGGCACATCGCCGTTTTCCTCAGCAATTTCGGCCTGTTTGATAGCCGCCTGCATATAAAACTCGTCTTTATCTTTGTCAGTCATTGGACTCAAGTATTTAAATACTATGACCTATCTTATATACTCCCATATAGAACAACCGTCAAGTAATTGCCTGCGATTAACAAGGCAGCGAGCTTGATGTTTAAACACAATTAGGGTAATGTCAAGATGGTTAAAAGAAAGAGAAAACATGGACATCTCCAGCTGGGAATATTTAAAAGCAAAACTTATAATGCGCAAGGCGATTTTAATCGGATTAATCGCGGTAACATCGCTTTTGCCGCTGACGTTTTTAGATTTAAACGAACCAACATCAACGCTGGTTATTTATAAGCTGCTGGCCAAAGCCGGGTCGCTCTGCGGCACGGTCTTAATATTATGGCAGTTTCTGCTCGGATTTCGTGCGGCCATGGGCAAAATAATGCGAGATTATTTATGGGTTCTGGAGACACATAAACAAATCGGAAAATATATCCTGCTGCTCATATCACTCCATCCGATATTTATTACACTATACTATCTCGAAAAGAAAAATATTAATCCGTTTTTGCTGGATGGGACTGAGTCTTTTAAATGGTGGGTGCTGGGGGGTATGCTCGCGTTCGCATTATTTCTTGCAGTAGTATTAACAAGTGTTTTCCTGCGCGAACGTCTTGGCCGAGCGAAGTGGTACAGCGTGCATATTTTAAGTTACGCTGCTTTTGCGCTGGCGCTGGGGCACGCCTTCGCGTTAGGCAGTACGATTGGCACAACCGGAGCGTATTACTTCTGGATAGGATTATCAATAATAGCGGCGGTATTTTTACTTTATCGGCTGATTTACCTCACAGAACTTATAAGTGCGAAACATATAGTTACAAAAGTCGAAAACGTGGGGAACAATGTCACCAAGATAAGCTGTGAGCCTACAGGCAGAAAACTGAAGCCGCGGCTTGGGCAGTTCATATTCTTCAGAAGAGGATTGAAAGGGCGAATTCGTCCATTCACTGTTTCACATTACCAGCCCCAGACCGGCGAACTGAGCATCACGGTCAAAGCTCTGGGAGACACGACGCAAAATCTGCAGTCGATTAAGCCGGGCGAAACCGTTTACATTGACGGGCCTTACGGTGTATTTTCACAGGCGGCGATGAAAACACAACGGCCGATTGTAATGATTGCCGGCGGAATAGGAATTACGCCCTTCTTGCGTCTCTTTGAGGAACTGGCATACGAACCAGACCGCGAACTGCACCTATTTTATGGAAATAAAAAAAAGCATGAAATCCTGTATAAGCAAGAACTTGAAAACGTAGAAACTGTAAATGTAATACACGTTCTCAGCGACCAGCCGGAATATCAGGGAGAAACCGGATATATTACAATTGATTTGCTAAGGAAATATCTGCATCGCCCGCTGAATGAATATGAATTTCTTATTTGCGGCCCGCCGGTAATGATAACGAAGCTTGAAAGCGCTTTATCCGCACAAGATGTGCCGCAAGAGCAGATACATCACGAACTTTTCGGCTATTAAATCGCGCACGACCATCAAATTGACACATCACCGTTCTCCTCGGCGATTTTGGCTTGGTCGATGGCTATACGCATAAACTGCTCGTCCTGTTTGGTAATCTCTATCATAGACTAAAAAAAATACCCCCAAGGGGAATCGAACCCCTGTTACCGGGTTGAGAACCCGGTGTCCTGGGCCGCTAGACGATGGGGGCCTTTTCAGTCGTTGGTGAATAGGGATTAGTGAATAGTATTTTCTCGAAGTTTTTTGACCAATCCCATAATCATCTTGCTAATTTGTTCTGCCTCGCCAATTAAGCTTTCGGCATTGTTATTCTTTATAAAACCAAGCCGTTGGGCAATCGTAAGTTGCGTTATCACTTCCGAACAGCTACCTAAAGCGGTAAATAAAAATTGTGCATATTCTTTATTGTGAAACCTGCCAAATCCTTCAGCAATATTCGACGGTATTGAAACTGCAGCTCGTCTTAGTTGTCCGGTCAGTCCGTAAACTTCTTCTTTTGGAAAAGTCTTGGTATTTTGGTAAATATCTTCAACTAACTGGACTCCTCGTTGCCAAATCTTAAGGTCTCTGAAATTCTTTATCTTTGTGCTATTCACTATTCACAAACACCTATTCACTTACCTCAACGTCGATTTCCTTCGACGTTGAGGTAATAGCGGCGGTCGGAATCGAACCGACGACCCTGGGCTTATGAATCCCATGCTCTAACCAGCTGAGCTACGCCGCCGACATTTATAAGTCTCCGTAATATAACCGCTTTTCCCCGCCAAAACCAGCATTTTTTCAAATCAGGCCTATTTCAATTCTTTTTTTTTAATCGGCGTAAAAATCTCAATCAAAGGCCGGGGCGAAGTGAATCGTCAGTTTCTTCGGCTCAAGAGTTATTTTATCCACCCGCACTTTTTTATCTTCGACATCAAAAACAGGCTTAAACGGCTTATCATCCAATAATGACGCAGCAATCTGCGTCTGCACATCCTCCGCACCGATGCCAGCCTCGGCAAATCGCTGCTGACATATACTTCTGGCCAGCACCCTGGCAAGGGGCGTAATATCCACGGCCCCAACCTGCACGCTCGCCACGTGCAGATTCAAAAGTCCTTCGGCGTCAAGGGCAGGCTCAGCCACAACGGTGCCGACAAGTTCGGCCCCATCCATAACCACTGTTGCCATCAATACCACGCTGCCGGTTGAAAAAAACATCATCGGCGCTGAAATCTTGACGCTGCCTAAATCCTGCGGCCAGTCAAAACGAGCGACAATATCGTTTATCCCGCTTTGTGTAACGACCAAATCAAACGGCTCCTGGAGCTGCGCACCGTTATAAAGCTCCGGCAGCAACTCGTTCGTCAGATACAAACTGATCTCTTTGCTGTGAGCGTAATCAAGCGGCTTATAATAAGCGGGTCTGTGCAAAAGCATAGCAAAAATAACAACTATTATGGCTGCTATTACGGCTAAAACAGCCGAAAGCAAATACACCCATTTTTTGAATCTGGCCTTTTTGAGAGCTTCCAAATCTTCGTTTACCTTTACTTAATAATCAATTTTTATTTTGTCCTGAACTAACGGCCGCGATAATACTTTCTTACTTTCGTAAAATCAATTGCTAAAAACCAAGCGCGCGGTTATAGTAGTCAGGCTATTTATTGAAACTATTTAAGATGAAAGAAAGGAAACTGATGTCAAACCACTTTGCTGACCGTCTCTGCAAGGCCGTGAAAAGTAAAAGAACACCTCTGGTCGTAGGACTCGACCCCATTTACAGCCGGCTCCCTGCGGCGATAAAAAACCATCGCAGTATGAACGATGAGTTCGATGCAGCTGCCGCAATAGATGCAATTCTCGATTTTTGCACACAAACGCTGCGAATTATCGCCCCGATAACGCCGGCAGTGAAAATAAACATCGCTTTTTTCGAAAAATACCTTTCGGAAGGCATAGAAAGTTATTATTCGCTGATTTCCGAAGCGGATGATTTAGGCCTGGAAATAATCGGGGACGTTAAACGCGGCGATATCGGCCATACCGCAGAACTTTACGCCGAAGCCCATTTGCAGAATCCAGAATTAGCAGGCCTGGAGGACATACTTACTCCCGACGCCATTACCATAAACGGTTTCGCAGGGGCCGAGGGAATAGAACCCTTTGCGGACATGGCTGATAAACAGGGCAAAGGCGTTTTCGTCTGGGTTAGGGGAAGCAACCCAGGGGCCGCGGTAATTCAGGATTTCGCCGATGCCAAAGGCCAAAGGATGTATGAAAAAATCGCTGAAGTCGTCAACGAAATCGCAATCAAACCCGAACGAATCGGCGACAGCGGCTACAGCAATGTAGGAATGATAGTGGGCGGAACATCACCTGAGGTCACAACCGCCTTGCGCCAAAAATATGATAAGGTATGGTTTCTTGTGCCGGGCTTCGGCTCACAAGGCGCCTCTGCCGCTGACTGCATCAGGTTCTGCAAATCCGATGGCACGGGAGCGTTAATCGCCGCATCGCGTTCGATAATCTACGCACACGAAAAGCCGCAATACAAAGAGCAGTTCGGCGATGACTGGAAAAGATGCATCGAGCAGGCCGCCATCGATGCGAAAGTCGAGCTTTCAAACGCGATGCAAACCAAACTTTGAAACGGCCCCGGCATTCGGCAAATTGCATCTGAATAACAAAACACGAACCACAAACAATGGATAGGCAATTTTTCGCAGGTAAAGACGTCCTGGTGATGGGTTTAGGCCGCTTCGGCGGCGGAGTCGATGCCGCCAAGTTCGCCGCAGAGGCCGGCGCAAAGGTAACTGTAACCGACCTGGCTTCGGAGGAGGAATTGAGCAGCTCAATAAAGCAGCTCGAAGAATTTCCTGATATAGAATATCACCTCGGCTCGCACGACCCCGCCGATTTCAAACAAGCCGACGTTATCATAGCCAACCCTGCGGTCCCGCCCGACAATAAGTTTTTGGAGTTTGCCCGGGGGCACAATAAATTTATTACATCCCAAATAAACATCTTTTTCGAATTGTGTCCCGCACCGATAATCGGCATAACAGGCGCCAACGGCAAAAGCACAACAGCAGCCCTAATTGCGTATCTTCTCAAAAGTGCGAGCAACTACAATGTCTGGCTTAGCGGCAATATAGGCAATGAGCCGTTATTAACCATAACGGATCAAATCAAACCCGGCGATTTAGTTGTGCTGGAGCTGTCGAGTTTCCAAATCGAGCAGCTGGCACAAATTCCAAAAGCCCCGAATGTCGCATTATTAACAAATCTCACGCCAAACCATCTTGACCGCTACGGCACATTTGCAAACTACTGCGCCGCCAAGGAAAATATCTTCAAATTCCAAAAACTTGACAGCCCCCCTGCCGTCTCTATCTTTAACGCTGAAGATGAAATTGCAGCCAAATGGTTTGAAAAATACAGGCGAGATGCCGGCAGAATTTGCGTGAAATTTTCAGCTGATGATGTGAGCAAAGAGATTCGGGATAGTTTCCCGCTGCCCGGCCGGGCCAACCTTTCCAATCTTGCCGCCGCCTTGTGTATAGCCAGGCATTTTGGCGTTGAGGACCGCAAAATAATAAAGGAATTGCCGAAGTTTAAGGGTTTGCCGCACCGGCTCGAATTTGCCGCGGAGATAAACGGCGTTAAGTGGTACAACGACTCGAAAGCCACTACGCCGGAAAGTGCGATTACCGCAATAGAGGCCTTCGACCAGCCGGTGATTATCATTGCAGGCGGATATGACAAGCACATACCATTCGACGAATTCGGCCAAAAAATAGCCAAAAAGGCAAAGGCAGCCATTTTACTCGGCCAAACCGCCCCGAAAATTGCAGATGTAATTACGGCCTGTCCAAAAACCAAAATAAAAATTGAAATTGTCGATTCACTACCCAAGGCGGTTGAGCTTGCCAAACAATTAGCGGCAAATGGTGATGTTGTTTTATTGAGTCCGGCCTGTGCGAGCTACGATATGTTCGGAAACTACGAGCAGAGGGGAAATGAATTCTGCAAACTTGTCCGAGAAAACCGCGGTTAGTTATAGGAACATAGCCGTAAAAAAACTGAAACAGCGTAAAAAAATTCAATCCGGTCTCCGCCTATTTCCAAACTAAAATTCAGCCATCCGCTTCACTACTCCCTCCCAGGCAAAGAGTACCCCGCAACCATACATAAAGTCATCTGTTAAATCCGCCGATTTGCAAGCAGTAAAAAGAGGCTATTTTCGAGGAGGATTTATAATGGACGTTAACAGCGAACGAAGAAGAGAACAGAGACTCCGCTATCATTGGCCCGTCTGGTTCGCCGAGAACTTCAGCGAAACCCTGTCACAAGGCCAGATGGTTGACATTTCCAGCACCGCTGCTGCGTTCACCTGCCGAAAAGACGAGCAATATCCTAATATCGGCCAACATTTAACCGCCCGCTTTAGCGTTCCCCGTTTACAGCCGGGAGAAGCCTTTGATATGGCAAATTTCACCCGTTCAGGCCGTATCTGCCGGGTTGATGACATAAGCATGTTTTGCCGGCGTATTGTAGTGCAATTTTTCAAACCGCTGCCGTTTAAGCCCGGCGAACAAATCGACAACGAATTTGAAGCACAGGAACAACTCGTAGCTGCCATGGTATAATCCTGAAACAACGGGACGGGCCATTCAGCACATCTCAGGATTCAATTTACAATCCCAAGATTCCATTTTTAATTTTTACTTTTCAATTCCTACCTCTTAATATACTGCTATGTTGGAAAAAGGGCTTGTCCAGATATATACCGGCGACGGCAAGGGCAAAACGACCGCAGCGTTCGGTTTGGCACTGCGCGCAGCAGGTCAGGGCAATAAGGTTCTGATTTACCAGTTTTTAAAACCTCCCTCGCTGGATATCGGCGAACGTTTCGCCCTAAAGCTTGGTGCCGTCAGAATCAGGGTCGAGGCGCTCGATATCGAATGGGATATGGCCAAATCCTTCGACGACAAAGAACAGGTCGCCCAGGCCAAAACTGCTATCAGCAAGGCCCTCGATAGAATCGCCCAAACCGCAGAGAAGCGATTTTATGATTGTGTCATACTCGATGAGATTGTGTTTTGCCTTTCAAAAGGTCTTGCCAGACTGGAAGATATAAAAAATATTATCGATAAAAAAGACCCTGCCGTCGAAATTGTCCTGACCGGCCGAGGGGCAACCGGCGAGCTGACAGCAATGGCGGATTTGGTAACAGAAATGAAAAATATCAAGCATCCGTTCGACAATGGGTTATCCGCAAGACGAGGTATTGAGTTTTAGATAGTATATAGGGGTTACTTGCTATGAGTAAGAAGGTTGGCGTGATAATCTGTGCCGCAGGGGCGAGCAACCGGTTCGGCGGAAAAAGGAAGAAACCATTTGTCGACGTGGATGGCCGGGCGGCCTTTCTGCGAAGCGTTGAAATTTTTTCCGGCCGAGACGACGTAAAACAAGTACTATTAGCCATCGCTTCCGAAGACGAGGAGCTTGTAAACATCAAATGGGGACCTAACCTGAAGTTTTTCAACGTAAAAACCTATTTCGGCGGCGCTGGGCGTTTCGACACCGTCCAAAAGGGTCTGGAGCTTATCAAAGACGATATTGAGCTTATCGCTGTTCACGATGCCGTCAGGTGCTGTGTTAAAGAAGAATGGATTGACAAAGTCATTGCAGAAGCCGCCAAAACAGGTGCCGCTATGCTGGCCTGTCCCGTCGTAGCTACCATTAAAGAAGTCACAGACAGCATAATAATCCGAACCGTTGACAGGACCGGCCTCTATGAGGCGCAAACGCCGCAGGTTTTCGAGGTTTCGCTGCTGAAAAAGGCTTACGCTAATCTCAAAAACCTGGACAAAAACAAAATCAGCGATGATTCGCAATTGGCCGAAGCAATCGGACAAAAGGTGTCCATCGTGGAGACAGATTCATCAAATATCAAAATCACACGCCAAAGCGATATTGCGATTGCCGAAGCGATTCTCAAATCCCGTCCGAAACCGATACCGAAAGGCCCAATCGGGCCGTACATCGAAGCGCAATGGTAAAAATTATATAAAGACACGAAGCACTAAACGCTGAGTGGAATGTTCCGGGGCAGCTTTACAGGGCCTTTGTCGATGGGTTCATCCTGAAATCAGGTGAATATGCCCGCTTCATAAATGGCTAACGAGGATTCTGTAAGAGTTACCCGTCCTCTGCTTAAGCTGGATTGTTATTTTATTTTTCCCGTCCCGAAAAAAATCCCTTTTACCAATATCGAATGCCGCACCTTCAAGATGTGGAACAGACGTATCAGCATTCATCAGTTTGACCGGCGCCTTCCCATGACGGCATTCAGCGACGCTGTCATCAGCATACATAATCAAGACGCCGCTTCCGGGGAGATTCTTGTCACACCCAATGGGCTGGCGGTTCTCAATCAGGTAATAGGTAGTCGCAGAAAGCGGTATCTTGACGGCCAAAACCTCAGATGAACCATCCTCAAGAGGACCTAAGACCAATTCGGTCGCTTTGCCCGGCCTGACGACCTTTATCTTTGACTGGTCAATCCAGTTCAACCTCATCCTGGTCCAGGAGGATACCCCTGGCGGCGGCACTTCCCTTTTATAGAAGTGGCAAGACATCGGGTCCCAGAACCCCATGTTGACCATTGCATCGACAGCCACCTCTCGTAGCGGACCGGGTTTGGCCTGCAGGTCATGGTCATAGAGGCAAGGCACCATTCTTTTGCCTGCCCTCACCCCTCCAATAATATGAGCGATATCGTGAAAGAGAGTTCCAAGATGTGCCTGATAGCAGAAGATTGCGACTCCCCCTCTGACCCGCTGGCCGCTCCTGGTCTTTAGAACGTCTTTCGAGTTCCAGCCGAGCATACCCGGGTATCCACAGAGGCCGATCATCCCATAATCCGCCACCTTCGCACTCATAAAAATGACCGCGAAGGAGTATTTGGAAAAATCAACTTCCTTATCTGCCGCGTTGAGAGCATCTTCGATTAGTTTCTTAACCAGTGATTTGTCCACCTCCAGATTTCTTGGTGAGATTTTATACCGGTGGATAGAATCCGGCATCTTGAACCATCTTTTTGTAACATCGATATCCAAAGAAACCTTGCCGTAGGACATTTCCTTAACATAGTTGTTCAACTGCTGGGAGAATCTTTTTTGAACGAGTTCACGGTCTATGTTATGCGGCACATCCGGAAACTCTACAAGGATAACGATTCCTTTCTCGACGGTCCCTGCCTGCTGCGTGTCTTTAGCCGGTTCACCAAAAACCGGCCCCCGGACCAGCAAGAAAACAAAAATGGCCGCTAAAACAAAGATTGGAAAAGGAAACAGCTTAACACTATTCTGCTTCATAATGGTTTCTCCGGCAAACGCGTTACGAACAGATGACGGAAATTTTGACACGTTTTCCATATCATATCGCTAATTATATTAACCGACAACTGTAAGGTACGCAAAATACTAATTTTTATAAACATTTAACCATGTAAAAATAAGAAAGCCGATTATGTCTTTTTTCTTTTTTTCGGCCGACTGGTGTGATACATTATTTGCCTATTTACTATAGGAGAATCGGCGCAGAAAGGAAGCTATGAAACAGCAGGGTTTAGAAACTCGCCAGAAAAGTATCAAAGCGGTTCATAGATATGAGGTCGTTGGAAGCGGAAAAAAAGTGAGCGTAGCAGGAAAAAGATTTCATTTCATCGGTGCGGGCGGGACAGGAATGAGCGGATTGGCGCAGCTTTTGATAAAACACAAGGCAATTGTGACCGGCTCGGACCAAACGGCAAGCGATGTGACAGAAAAGCTTTGCCAAACAGGCGCTGATATAAAAATCGGCCACAAGGAGCATAACTTAAACCCGGCGACTGACGCTGTTGTTATATCCGCTGCAATAAAGGAAGATAACCCCGAACTGAAATTGGCCCGCCGGGAGAACATTCGAGTTTATAAATACGCCCAGATGCTCGGCGAATTAATGGACTTCTATGACGGCATAGCCGTAAGCGGCACTCACGGCAAGAGCACAACAAGCGGCTGGATAGTTTATCTGCTCAAGCAAGCCGGGGCCGACCCGAATTTTATCATCGGGGCCAAAATCAGCCAGTTAGACAGTTCATCCGGCGCAGCGGACGGTAAACATTTCGTCGCTGAGGCCTGCGAATATGACAGGAGTTTTCTTAATTTAAAACCCAAAATCGGCTGCATACTGAATATCGAGGCCGACCATCTCGACTACTACAAGAATGAAGCAGAAATAGTCGAGGCGTTTGAGGAGTTCGCGAGCAGGATAAAGCCCGGCGGCGTGCTGATCGCAAATGGACAGGACGAGAATGCGGCGAAAGTCATTCAACAATTACCAGGTGACAGACGCTGTGAAACATTCGGGCTCGATGAAAGCTGTAATTTCTACGCCAAAAATCTCCGGTTGAGCAACGGACTCTATTCCTTTGGCATTTATCACAATGGTGAATTGCTGGGAGCGGCTAAAATTTCCCTGCCGGGCAAACACAACGTCCTAAATGCCCTGGCAGTAACAGCTATGGCGGTTAACGCTGGATTGCCCCCTCAGCAAATACTCCAATTACTGCCTGGGTTCACCGGTGTCGAGCGCCGATTGATGCTAAAAGGCCAGGTCGGTCAAATCACGGTTCTTGACGATTACGCCCACCATCCGACTGAAATCAGGGCATCACTTGCGGCTATTCGTCAAAAATACCAGCCCAAACGCGTCTGGTGCATTTTCCAGCCGCACCAGTACAGCAGAACAAGATTTTTACTTGATGATTTTGCGGAAAGCTTTAAGCTTGCCGATATAATTATTGTGCCGGAGATTTATTTCGTCAGGGACTCACAGGAAGAAAAAAAAGAGGTAAATGCACAGATACTCGTCGAGCGGGTGCGGGCCAATGGAACAGAGGCGATATTTATCGACGGTTTCGGGAATATTTGCGATTATCTGAAAAAAAAGACGGGTCCCGGCGATTTGGTAGTTACTATGGGTGCAGGTGATATTTGGAAGGTGGCAGATGAATATCTTCAGTGGCTTAGAAAAAATAATTGAAACAGATTATCCGCTGGCCAAAGACACATGGTATGGTTTAGGCGGACCGGCGGACTATCTTATAAGACCGGAAACGGTCGAACAACTCAAAACGATAGCCAAGCGGTGCAATGAAAATGACATCCCGATGTATATGCTGGGTTTCGGTTCCAACCTGCTCATCGGTGATGACGGCCTGCGGGCAGCGGTGATAAAGCTCGAAACAGAAAAGTTCGCACAGACCCAATTCAATGGCGAACAGATCGTCGCCGGGGCAGGCGCAAAACTGAGCGAACTGGTTTTAACGTGCGTTAAAAAAGGGCTGTCAGGCCTTGAAGCCCTGACGGGTATACCAGGCTCAATCGGCGGAGCGGTAAAAATGAATGCAGGCGGCAACTTCGGAGATATCGGCGCGGCCATAGAAACCGTCACGCTTATGGACAGCCAAGGCGATACCTTTGAAAAGAGCAAGCCCGAGCTGATGTTCGACTACCGCAGCACAAATATCACCGCCCAATTCATTCTAAATGCTACTCTGAAGCTGGCTAGCGCCGACCCTGAGCAAATTATGCGGACGGTAAAGGAAATCTGGATTTACAAAAAGAACAGTCAGCCGTTAAATACGCGAAATTGCGGCTGTGTATTCAAAAACCCAAGAGGCGTTTCCGCCGGAGCTTTGATTGACAGGTCCGGCTTAAAAGGGCTGCGAATCGGCGGGGCCGTCGTCAGCGAAAAACACGCGAATTTCATCCTCGCGGAGGACGGATGTAAAAGCCGCGACGTCGTGAGACTTATAGACGCCATAAAAGAAAGAGTTAATGAACAGTTCGGCATCGAGCTGGAACTTGAAATAGAAATCTGGGATTAACAATGACCGCTGAACCTTCGGCAGGCCCCCAATCACCTTTAAAGGTAAAAGCAGCCGTCCTTATGGGCGGTATCGGCGAAGAGCGCGACATCAGCATCCAAAGCGGCGGCTGTGTAGCCCAGGCATTAAAACAGGCCCGCCTGAATGTGGTAACTTACGATGTAAGACCTGACAATCTGGAAATACTTGAAGACGGCAGTATCGATGTGTTCTTTCTTGCGCTGCACGGCAGGTTCGGCGAAGACGGCCAATTGCAGCAAATACTCGAAGACAAAGGACTTTGCTATACCGGCAGCGGGCCCCAGGCGTGCAGACTGGCCCTTGACAAAATGGCAAGCAAAAAAGCTTTTGCCAAAGCCGGCGTACCCACTCCTGCGGTGGTTGAGTTCAAACCCGATGCCGACCCCTCCAAACTTGAAAAGCATATCAAACAGGTTGCAGATAAATTCGTGGTCAAACCTGTATCACAGGGAAGCAGCGTCGGCGTCACCATAGTTGATAACCCGAAGTCGGCCCTGGCAGAAGCGCAAAAGTGCTCAGCCAGTTTCGGCGACTGTATGATTGAAGAATACATCGCCGGACGCGAGATAACCGTCGGCGTGCTGCTGGACCGGGCGCTGCCCATTATCGAAATTAAAAGTAAAACTGACTTTTACGATTATCACGCAAAATACGTCGATGACAGAACACAGTTTCTTTTCGACACAATTGGCGACCCTTCGCTGACAAAAAAAATCGAAGCTGCAGCGATTGATTGTTTCAACGCGCTCGGGCTGAGGCACTTTGCGAGACTCGATTTTATTTTAAGCGATGACGAAAATTTTTATGCCCTCGAAGCCAACTCTATTCCGGGACTGACAAGCCATTCGCTTCTGCCAAAGGCCGCGGCCAGGATAGGGTTGTCAATGAGCGATTTGTGTACGAAAATAATCGATGCGGCTTTGGAAAACAAAAAAGCTGCGTGCCGTTCGAGGAAATCCAAATAAATACCAATGACTGAAAGCAATGGCCGGCGATAAAAAAACAAAAGACAAAAGAATATCGTTTAAGCTCGGTACATCCAAAAGAAAAAAGTACCGAACATACAGGCCGAACTTAACGGGTGTTCTGAAAATATTCGGTGTGCTCTGCGTCTTCGCCGCGGCGGGAGTTTCTGTTTATTTTGCAGATAAATACATAAAATCAGCCAGGCCTGCCGGGACCGGCACTCTGGAACTGGTGAATGTGCCGCAGTGGGCAAGCAGTGAACTAAAGGTAAAAATTCGCGATGCCGCCGGCGGCAAAATTTTCAGGCTGGACGAAGAGGCCGCTGAGATAGTAGCGGAAAATCTGGCGTCAATCGCCTGGCTGGACGACATAAAAATACAAACTACGCACAAGCAAGTGCTCGTCAAAGCCAGGTGGCGAAAGCCAATGGCTGTAGTCAAATCAGGCTCACAAAATTTTTATGTGGATGATGAACTGGTCGTGCTCGATTTCGTGCCAATGCCTGGCCTGCCCCTCGTGAAGATAGAAGGGCTGTCGTCAAGGGTACCATCGCTGGGCGAAATCTGGCAAAGCGACGACCTCGATGCTGCTGTAACTATATTAACCAAACTCGACCAGATGGATAAATCCGTCACGCCCGGAAAACCGCTGCTTTATGAAATTGACCGTATCGACGTAAGCAATTTTAACGGCCGCAAAAACAGTCGGCTTCCGCATATTGTCCTTTACGCAAAGGACAACACCGAAATCATCTGGGGCGCCGAGTTCGGCACGTGGCAGCGATATCTGGAGACAACGGACGAGGAGAAACTGGCTAAGCTTTACACATATTTCAAAGAATACGGCTCTCTGTCAGGCGGGGTAAAATACATCAATCTGCGCGACCCGCAGGATAATATCCCCCAGCCGGCTGACAAATATTAAGCAGTCTCGAAACTATTCAGCGCAGTTGCCAGATCGGCATAGCGGTAGGGAATTTGAAATTGTTCGCAGATTGCTTTGAATTTCTTCAAGGTCCTCTCGCTCAATCCGCTTTGAAAATCAGTATCGCCCTTACAGGAGAAAATTCTGCAGCCGGCGAAACGAAATTTATATATTGTGCATTTATTGTCAATTTGGTAGGGACATCTCCCGGTTTTCATCGGCTTTAGATTTTCACCGTGCAAGTTCGCCGCAAGGAAAATCAATTCGGGCGGGGTAACAAAAAGTTTATGATCGAAACTTTCAAAATCGCAGCACTTTCCGCAGGCAATACATACTCCTGCCGACTCCCTGTGATTGTTTATTTGCGCATCAATTTCTTTGTAAATTTCAGCCACTTTCTGTATCAGGAGACTATCTTTTTTGCATTTTGCCACCATTTTTTACTATTTTTTACCTCTTTTATTTCCTCAAAACTGTACAACCTGCCCCGGTTTATACCTCTGCATCGCTGAACCGCCCTGTTCCACTCATCCGCGTTAACAAGATTTTCCGGCCAAAAAGGCCACGTTCTGCACTGGCTCGGTCGAACAGGGTAAATCATACATCTTCTCTGGCCGTCTATTCTTCGCAAAAATATGCAATCTTTGGTAGCTGACTGTTCGATAATTGTCGTCCGCAGACCCACACGCCGCAGATACTTCTGCCGTAACTGCTTAGGCTCGACTTTTAAGAAATCAGCGATGAGTTTAATCTCCGGCCGCGTCACCCAGATATAACCCTGGTTCGGCCCGGAACAGCACGCCCCGCACTGCTGACACTCAAAATGCAAACCAGCAACGTACCAAGAGGCTTTCTTTTCCATATCAGGCATGAGTTATCTTAACTACTTAAACCTAAAAAACCGAAAAGCACAAAGAGTCAGACCAACTAAAATAACAGATAAAATAATAGCTGATAAAATGACTAATAACGCTATAGCTCTTTTGCCAATAGATTTGCCTTTAACTTTTTGATAGCGAACAACAAGCACCCAAAGGCAAATCAACCAAGCAATGTCACCAATGAATACAAAGATAGTCTCCCTTGGACTGTCAGCCTTAAATGGTGTGAATAAAAACGCACATACAAAAGTGAAAAAATAACAAATAACAATTGGCCAAAAATATATCTTGAAACCATCGCTTTTAATTATGCGCTTTATCAACAATTGTTTAACCTGATTCATAACTTTTAAACAGCTTACCACTTCAAAATAGCGCCGGTATCAGCGGAGGTTGCCATCGAGGCGTATTTTGCGAGATAGCCCTTTGTTATACGCGGCTTAGGCGGCTTCCAGCTCTTTTTTCGTTCGGCAAGCTGCTTATCGGTCAATTTGACATTTATAGTATTGTTCGGAATGTCGATTTCGATAATGTCGCCATTCTTTAACAAGCCAATCGGGCCGCCCACCGCTGCCTCCGGGCTGATATGTCCGATGCATGCGCCTTTTGTTCCGCCGCTGAACCTGCCGTCCGTAATCAAGGCGACCGACTCGCCTAACCCAGCGCCTATGACGTAGCTTGTGGGGCTTAACATTTCGACCATACCCGGTCCGCCCCTCGGGCCTTCATTGCGAATTACAATGACATCCCCTGCTTTTGCCTTGCCGGCCAAAATGCCTTCGCAGGCATCTTCCTGGCTCTCGAAAACGACCGCTGGGCCGGTGTGCGTCAGCATCTTTTCGGCGACTCCCGCTGTTTTTACCACGCCGCCATTCGGGGCGATATTGCCTTTAAGGATGGCCAAGCCGCCTGTCTTCGAATAGGGATTATCCAGTGTGTGAATACAATCCGTGTTTTTGATTTCGGCGCCCGCGATATTTTCACCGAGCGTTTTTCCTGTAACGGTGGGACAATTCAGATTAAGCAGCCCTTCGATTTTGCTTATTTCCTTAAGTATCGCGCTTACGCCGCCGGCTTTGTCAACGTCTTCGACGTGCCAACTGCTCGAAGGAGACACCTTGCAGATATTCGGGCACTTTTTGGAAACGGCATTAATACGTTCAAGGTCATATTTGATGCCGGCCTCGTTAGCAACAGCTAAGCCATGCAGGACGGTATTTGTCGAGCCGCCCATCGCCATATCCAGAGCGTAGGCGTTGTCCAGAGATTTGTCTGTGATTATATCGAGCGGCTTAATATCTTTTTCGATGAGCGTCAGAATTTGTTTACCCGCCTGTTTATAAAGCTCCTGACGTTTCGGATTAACCGCCAGGACAGTTCCGTTGCCCGGCAGGGCCATTCCGACAGCTTCGCAGAGACAATTCATCGAATTGGCGGTGAACATTCCAGAACAGCTCCCCTGCGAAGGACAAGCTGCGCATTCAAGCTCTGTTAACTGTTCCTCGGTAATTTTTCCAGCATTGAATCCGGCAACACCTTCAAATATGCTGATAAGGTCGATGGGTTTTCCATCTTTTGTTTTGCCGGCTGCCATAGGCCCGCCGGAGACAAAAATCGTCGGGATATTCAGCCTGACCGCAGCCATAAGCATACCCGGAACAATTTTGTCGCAGTTGGGAATACAAACCAGGCCATCAAGGCAATGGGCCTGCACCATAGTCTCGACTGAATCGGCGATAATCTCGCGGGAGGCCAGCGAATATCTCATACCCGTATGTGCCATAGCGATACCATCGCAGACCGCTATGGTGTTAAATTCGAAAGGTGTTCCACCTGCCTGGCGAACCGCATCCTTGACAATCTGAGCCACCTTATTAAGGTGAACGTGGCCCGGCACTATCTCACAAAAGCTGTTGGCAATACCGATGAAGGGCTTATTTATATCGGCATCAGTCAATCCGCAGGCATGAAGCAAGCCCCTGTGAGGCGCCCGCTGGAAACCTTTTTTAACCGTGTCACTTCTCATAATCCAGCTTCTCCTAAAAAATCCATAAATTACCCGAAAGCCCGAAAATGCAATTTTAACCGCTAACCGCAGACATATAAAGAAAAATCAGTTGCCTTTGGCATGGCAAAACGTATAATTGCAACTTGAACAGGTCCCAAGTTTACAGGACCCCGATTCGGCATAAAAACAAAATTTCTAAGGAGACCAACAATGAGACAAGTCAAAATCTCCAGATGGCTGGCAAGTATAACAGTTTGTTCACTTCTTCTGGCAGCAGGATGTGCCCCTGCCGGTAAAGAAGCCGCTAAACCCAAGGTCAAATCCGGAAAGGTCGCCACTATTGCGCTGAAGTTCAGCCCCGGAGATTTAACAACTTATAAGGTAATAAACGAGGTAGAACGTAGCATTAAATGGGAAGGAAGCGTACCAGATGAATCCATCTTCAAGGGCGGCCGCAACTACGATAAACAGGAAATGATCTTCGCACAGGAAATACAAAGCATCGACGATAAAGGCAATGCTATCGCAAAAATTACAATCAAAGAGATAAAATATTCTTCTATAGTTAAAGACAGTTCCGTTTTCGAGTTTGACACCGCCAATCCAACAGACCCACAACACCCGCTGGCACTGTTAATCGGGCAGAGCTATACCATAAAAATCGCTCCTTCTGGTGAAGTTATAGAAGTTATTGACATAAAAGAGGCAAACGCTGCGTCCAGGAAAGGTTCCGTACCCCCGAGGATAGCTTCGAGAATGCTTAGCAAGGAAGCAATTAAGGAACGGCATGGAAACCTGGTTCTGCCGAATACCGACAAAAACCAATTACAGACAGGTGACAATTGGAGCATCACGAAGGCTTTTTCCTTCGGTATGATGGGGGCGGAATCATATGAAAAAATTTATACACTAAATCAAATCAAAAGCCAGGATAAGCGGCAGGTTGCCGTCATAAAGATGAATGCTATTCCCGCCTCAGAAACGTCAAAAGGACATGAAGCCAAGTTTTTAGAAAGGTCCGACAATACCAAAACGTATGCCGGTGAGCTGGAATTGGATTTAACTGCCGGCAAAGTCAAGAAATACTATGAAAAACTACAGCAGGAATGGACTACTGACTTTCCTTCCGGACAAGCAACAGAAACAGACCAAGAGCCTGTTATCTTGACAATGAGCGCAACTCGTTTCTACAGCCTCGAAAAAATTGATTAGAAACGGTTCATAGTTCGAAGCCGCTGCTGCCTGCTATGAACTCAATTAGTAAGGAGCAAAATTGAAAACCGTATTAAATCTTTTCACTATTATCTTCCTGATTGCCCTTGCGGGATGCGAGCCGGGAGCCGAGGGTAAAAAACCGTTAACCGGAAAACGAAACCTGATAACTGTAAATTTCCAAGAGGGCCAGACTCTGCAGTACAAGTTCTCCTCCAGCAGAGATATTGAGGTTGACTGGGGACAGATAAAAAGCGGCTCTAAATCTAAACCAGGCAAGCACAAGGTCGATAAATCCTCCGAGTCAATGGATATGGTCGTTGCTTATACGCCAGTTAAAATAGACCCTCACGGCCCTACAACCATAAATGCAACATGCAATTCGGTAAGCGTCAAGCGAACTTCACCAGGACGGCAAGGCACAGGCAGAGACGCCGTCGAAACTCTTCGAGGGGCAAGTTTCACGTTCACCGTCGAGCCTACGGGCAGAATTGAGGACTATTCACAATTAGAGAAGTTAATTAAAGAGACCGGCGAGAGAGCCTTCCGGCCGAAAGATACAGACGGCAGGGTTAAAGAGCCCGATATGATAGCAGATTTCATCGCCACACAATGGTTCCTGTGGGATTCGATTTCCAGTATAAAAAAACCGTCAAAGGGAGTCTACGCAGGTCAGAGCTGGAACTCTAAATTGTCTGTTCCAACCCCGATGGTAACACGAAAAGCAAGGGACGTTATCTATACTCTCGATGAAATTCGCCAAACTGAAAAAGGGCAACTCGCCGTGATACGGAGTTCCTATTCGCCTGCCGATTCGGCCCCGGAGAACTGGCCAAAACCTTACTCCGGCAGATTCCAAATGAGCGGCAGATTCGGTTTCCTAAGGGGTTACAGGCTCCTGGATTTGCAGGGTCAAGGCGAGGAGCTGTTCAATATAGATACAGGCCAAACAGAACGATACAATCAACAGTATCAGGCAAAAGTAGAGGCTTCTTTACCAATAGATATCGGCCCAAAGCCACTGATAACTATCAAGCAAAATTTAATAATGGAGCTTCTTAAATGATTGGCGATTGGTAAATGGTTATGGGCAAATAAATTCACCGCTTGCCGATTACCATTTAACCAATCACCACCATTGGAGGTAATCGCAGATTGGAACACGAAAATCTCTGGGCGCCATGGCGGGTCGAATACATCCAGGGCCTTAGCAAAAGCAGTGACTGTTTTATCTGTCATGATTTGGGCAAGCCGCAGGATGATGATAAAAACCTGGTGTTATGGCGCTCAGACAAAAGTATCGTAGTGCTGAATCGCTTTCCCTATAATAACGGCCATTTACTGATAGCCCCAGCCCGGCATATCCCCGACATCGAGCAGGCAAGCGACGAAGAGCTGCTGGAATTGACCAGATTAATCAGGGAATCGAAAAAGGCCCTTTCACTGGCGATAAAACCACACGGCTTCAATGTCGGAATGAATTTTGGCAGGTGTGCCGGAGCGGGATTGCCCGAGCATTTTCATATCCACATCGTCCCGCGATGGGATGGGGACACTAATTTTATGAGCGTCTGCACAAACACCAATGTTATCAGCCAAAGCCTGACCGAACTTCTGGAGCAATTAAAGCAGATAAGTAAAGAGCATAACCTTCCAGCTTTATAAAAAATATGCCTGAAGAATTAGTCTGCTACGCCGTCTCTGAAACCCGCAGCCGCGGCCGGAAGTTCCCGGAAAAGCCGCATCCCTACCGCACAGACTTTGAACGTGACCGCGACCGTATAATCCACTGCTCGGCATTTCGCCGGCTGGAAGGCAAAACTCAGGTGTTCACCCCGGGCCTTGACGACTATTATCGCACACGCCTTACACACAGCATCGAAGTGGCGCAAATAGGAAGGACCATAGCAAAGGAGCTTCGGTTAAATATTAATTTGACCGAGGCAATATGCCTGGCACACGATTTGGGACACTCGCCCTTCGGACACGCCGGCGAAAAAACCCTCAACCGTTTAATGGCTGATTTCGGAGGATTCGAGCATAATCTGCAGGCGCTGCGCATTGTCGATTTGCTCGAACATCTGTATCCGGATTTCCCCGGCCTGAACCTGATGTACGAAACCAGACTGGGACTGGCCAAACATCGAAGCCCTTATGACAACCCCAAGGACGATACCTTTGCCGAGCCTAACTGTTCTCTTGAAGGACAGGTCGCAGACATCGCCGACCGAATCGCGGTAAACTCTCACGACCTCGAAGACGGCATGCGGGCAGGCCTGATTCACCGCGAGCAGTTAAAAAACGTTGAAATATTCACAGAAGCACAAAACCGAATAAACGCCGAAGAGATGGAAGACCCGGTAGTCCAAAAAACAAGGACCGCAAAAGCAATTATCGATATTCTTGTCGGCGACTGCAT
The DNA here is from genome assembly GCA_028714855.1 of Phycisphaerae bacterium. Lineage (NCBI taxonomy): Bacteria > Pseudomonadati > Planctomycetota > Phycisphaerae > Phycisphaerae bacterium. The sequence continues at coordinate 25,938 of JAQTLP010000003.1, forward strand.
CGATGTGAGTAAAAAAACTATCGCTGGCGTAAATCCGAAAACCGTTGACGAGGTTGCTCACCGCAGCGAAAATTTAATCACGCTTTCAGATGAAAGTAACGCCAGGCTTGCCGTGCTGGAAAAATTTTTACTGCAGAACTTTTATCAACATAAGACCGTAACACAAACAGCAAAGCAAATTGAAGACTGGCTCCAGCAGCTTTTTGAGGAGTTTTGCCGCAGGGGAGAGCTGATGCCGGGCTACTTCCAAAAATTGATACCGAGGGAAAGTTTGCAGCGGACGGTATGCGATTACATTGCGGGTATGACCGATAGATTCTGCCTTAAATGTCTGGAAAATCCGGCTGAAACTGTCGATAATCTTTGACTTAACTTAAACCTTCGGCTAACTTTCTATGATTATGAAAAGATTGCTTACATCATGTTTTGGTCTTGGCCGGCTGCCCGTTGCTCCGGGAACATGGGGCTCACTTCCGTCGGTGATGCTCTTTGTCCTTATGTCTTACTTTGAGTTTTCGTCCCTCGAAATATCAATCATAATGGCGGTTTTGGCCCTGATTGGTTCCATTATCTGTATCAAATTTGCTCCCGCCATAATCGCAGCAACAAATAAAACCGACCCTTCGGAAATAGTCGCCGATGAATTTTCCGGCCAGGCTGTTACGTTTTTATTCATCGCAGCGGCCCCAATCAAAAACATTTGGGTCGCCGGATTGCTCGGCTTTTTTCTCTTCAGGTTTTTTGACATTCTTAAACCCTGGCCAATCCGAAAACTTGAGAAACTTCCCAAAGGATGGGGAATCCTCGCAGACGATTTATTAGCAGGGGTATTTGCAGGAATTGTCTCGCTTGTTTGTCTTGTTTTATGGAGTAATTGGAACTTGCCAGGAGAGCACTGATGTCGGCAGAATATTCCGTAAAAACTTGTATAGACCTGGATAGACAATGCCGTCTCGCGGGCTTGCATCGTCCGATTCGGGTTGCTCGTTACGAAAGCGGCACCGAATTGGTCTATGACGTTACAGAAATTACAAAAGCAAACTCGGCGAAAGTGCGTCTGGTCGTGGATGACTTTGTAGGCGGAGGATTCGCAGGACAGGTTTATAAGATAAAAATATTAAATATTGAAGGCGGACCGATAGAAGGCCTTAAGGTTGCCGGCGTTTACGCTATGAAGATTCTTGTTCCGCCTTCGGGATTTTCATGCCTGTTTCGTAATGTGCTTTACTGGATCGGTTTCCAAGGACCGTTCCAGCTTCAGGTAAACCCGGCGGCAACCAGAGCCGGCTCCATTTGGCAGAAATTTATACGGCGCGGCGCACAAATCAAATTCGGCAATGAAACAACCGTGGCGGACATTTACGCAACACTTGTCGACAACACGCTCGGCAGCTGCGGTGAATTGAGAGAATGGGTCGATGGGCGCACCTGGCGGCTGGAGGTCGATGACCGGTTGGACCTGTTGAAGCAATGGCGCAGGGGTAAGGCAACCGACCAGCAGCAACTCGGTTCGCCCGAATATCGTGCAAAGAAACTGTTTATGAAGGAATTCGTCGCCCTGCTGCACGAAATGGGAGCGTATGAGTTTGCCAGGCAATACGAGTGGTCAACCTGTAAAAGCCAGCCGAATTGTCTAAAACGCAAAGATACTGAAGATAATCCATCTGCCGGACTGGTGGCTGTCGATTTCAGAGCAGGACTTGCCCTGCTTCCATTTTTACCGATGAGCCCGGGAGATTTTAAGCTGATAGCCAAAGGTGCCATGCGCGGCTCCCTCGTGCAATTTGACCGCGGCGATATAGACAAACTCGAGACTTTCGTCAAAACACACAGCGATGAGTTCGCAGATATGCGTGATATGCTCGATACCTTGAGGGCAGATGAACAGGTATATCGGGATTCGCTCCCGGATATTACACATAATCACATTCGGCTGTTCTACAGCCGAAAATTATGGTCGACGATTTTTGATAGTGCAGTAACCGGCTGGAAAGTGCGGAATTTAGTCGATGAAGAACACGAGCAAAAGCTGCGCAACAGCAAAATACTGACGCTGCTGTTTTTTGTGATTGGGATAATACCGTTTTTTGGCCGGCTCATTCGGCGGCTCTGGGCACAGCCGAATTGGCGCAAACACTATAAAGCAATATTAACAAGCTGGGGATACCTGCTAAGGGCGTTCCGAACAAAAATTACCGAGAAAGCTATTGTATGGCACAGGGCGGGACGGATTAGCTCAAAGCAGGCGCTCAAGCTGGCAGAGCAGCCCTGGCGATATTTTTGTCACCTGCCTTTTTTGATTTTGATTTTCCCGGGCTTGCACAGATTTTTAACTGACTGGGCGTTCTTTAAGGATAAGCTTCACTTTCTCTTCGTCCGGCCTATAAAGCTTTATTTTAGCGCCGAACTTCGTGAAAAATGGCTGCTGGATATGGTCAAGGAGGGCAAAAAAAAGCATATTCTGACCGACCAGGATGCGAACACTATACTTTCCCAGCTGCATGAGCCATACATCCAGCGATACCTTGTTAGTTTAGTCGTACACCTTATGACATTACCCCTCACCCAGATTGTCTCGGGGATTTTAGCGTGGATATATTGGCGAAAAACCGGTGATGAGCTCGGAGCAGGCGGAATACTTGTGCTATTCCAGGTAATCCCGATTTCGCCCGGCTCTCTTGCCAGAGGCCTTTACGCGGTAGGAATCGCGATTTACGACCGCAGCTTTAAAGACTATAACATCGCTGTATTTCTAAGCTTCCTCAAATACGTTGGCTATTTAGCATTTCCTATTCAGATGACATATCGCTATCCTGCTCTCGCGCGGTTTATGGCGGCCCATTGGGCAACGGATGCCGTTCATATTGTACCAGTCTTCGGCGAGGCAGGTGCACTGCTGGAGCACTGGGTATTTTGCCTGTTTTACAATTGGCCTTTGACAATACGGCGCAGAATGCGCAGGCGGGCACAGGTTCAGGCGTCGATGAAGCCGAGATATTGGCATGTTGGTTTGTATGCACTCGCAGCAGCATTGATATTTGGAATTGCCGACTTTACTTATCTTAGAAGCACGGGAGAATTGCCAAACTTGAAAGATATCTGGTGGCTTGCTGTAACAGTGCCTTTGCTTTGCGGGATAGGTACAACCCTCGGCTGCCGGGGGGCGGCTTTGTGGAAGCGAATTATCGCTGCCGTTTTCTGCGGCATAGCGGTTGGCATACTATACACGATATTTTCCGCAATATTGAGCCGTACCAGCGGAATTGCCGCTGATAACCATATAATAATTTGTATGTGGCGGATGTTTGCTTTTGCGGTTTTTTCAACCATTGGAGCATTGATTACTGAGCTCAGCCTGCCCGAGCCGGATTTAAAATAATTCCGGCCTGTCTCGTGTTTTTTCTCTTGAGATAAGCTTAAATTTATGCAACAATTGTTAGACGATCTGAGTTTTTTGAATATGTCATCTTGTTAAGGATTTTTCCAATTATGTCGAACAGTTACAGTTCTCTCTGCGACGATTTTTATCTCGATATGCATCTCAACACCAAGCTGCCCCTGCCGAGGCAGCGCGATACCATCTTGGCCTTTTTCGAACGGATACAAAAGCAATTCCCATCTATGGGCCGTTTCTTCCGAAACAAAAACCAATACTGCCTGGAAGAAGATTGCGCCGCCGGCCAATACCGCTGGATTACTCTCGAAACAGACCGTATCAGCTCTGGGGTGGCCAATCCTTCAAGTTTTGAAGATGCTTACAACCAGGACAAATTAGTAATCGAACTGGCGCCGTATATGCTCAGCGTAAATCATCTCGATATCGATTCGCTGGACGTTACTTTCGCTATGGATTTTGATTATGCGGGCAGCCACGATGAGGTTATTGCCGAAGCGCTGTTAGGCTCAACCGCCTTCAACTGCCTTCTGGACTTACCGGCAGCCAAGCCTATTGTGTTTTCCCCCACGGTGGTGGTAGCCCTGTCCGATGACTGCCTTACACAATGTAGAATCAACATAGAATCAAAAACAAGTATTTATGAACCAGGGGAAAAAAGGCAGGTTGAAGATGAGGCTATAAATTTGTCCTTTACAATCCGTCAATACCCGTCGAGCACGGAAAAATTTGATGCGCTAAAATCCTTTGAAAATCAATGTCGGCTGGCTGAAGAACTAATGGCTGAAAAAATAGTCTCGAACTTTGTTCAGCCGCTGATTAACGTAATCGCTCAAAAACGGTCAACTTAGACCGAAGAAAGGATATTAGAATGGCTATCGAAGCGCCCGTAAGCAAATACAGAAAGAACAACCTCAAAATCTACACCGCCGCCTGCATTGTCTTCGCGGTTATTTTCGCCTATGACGGCTATTTCAGTAAATACGAATGGTCGCATCGCCGCAGTTTCTATGAAAAGCACACCAAAGACGGCCGGCCCGACGATACAATGAAATTCAACCATGGAGCCCCTATCTTTCTTGCTGCTCTCGCCGCTGCCCTGATGGGGCGGTTAGGAACGCTCAAAAACAAAAAGCTCTTGGCTGATGAAACCGAGCTTATCATCAGTAACAAAGAGAAAATTTCCTATGATTCCATACAAAAAATAGATAAAACCAGCTTTGACTCGAAAGGCTTCTTTCTTATCACATATAAAAATAAAGACGGTAGCGAAGTTAATCACAAAATAAGTGATAAAGCCTATGATAACCTGGCAGCCGTCCTGGATAAACTCGTAGCAAAAATTAGTTGAAATTGCCGAGAAAAAATCTAAAATGTAATCGGTTAACCGCAATAGACTATATTATTGAACTGTTGCGGTTTATTTTTGGGGGCCACAGGAAACAAATTTTGAAAAGTGGATGCGAATGAACTCTTGTATTGTCGGATTGCAATGGGGCGACGAGGGCAAAGGCAAGGTTATTGATATACTTGCCGAACAAAGCGACATCGTTGTCAGATATAACGGAGGCGCCAATGCCGGCCACACCGTTGTCATAGATGGCAACAAATTCGCCCTGCACCTGCTGCCCAGCGGGTCGATTCGGCCGAATATTGTCTGCGTAATCACAAATGCCGTCGTGGTTGACCCGGACACGCTTTTGCAGGAAATCGAGACGCTGGCCCAAAAAGGTATTACGTTAAAGGGCCGCCTCTTTATAAGTGAAAATGCCCACGTCGTTTTGGATTATCATAAAAAAGAAGACAAGCTGCGCGAAGAGTCCCTCGGCAAAGACAAAATCGGCACAACAATCAGGGGTATTGGCCCTTGTTATGCAGATAAAGTCGGCAGAAGCTACGCCGTGCGAATGGGCGACTTAAGAGACCTCAAAAAACTCAAAGCCCATCTGCAAACCATCATCGAATACAAAAACAAAGTCTTTACGGCCCTTTACAACGCTGAGCCGATAAGCGCCGATGAAATTTTCGAAAAATGCAAAGCTCACGCTGATAAACTCACCCCTTTTATAACTGATACGACCGAATTTCTGCACAAATCAATTGCCGATGGCAAATCCATCCTTTTTGAAGGCGCTCAGGGGTCGATGTTAGACCTCGATCACGGCACTTTTCCGTATGTAACCAGCTCAAATTCAAGTGCGCTCGGCATGTCAGTCTGCAGCGGCGTGCCGGCCAAGATGGTTGATAAATTCATCGGCGTAGTCAAGGCCTACACAACAAGGGTCGGCGCCGGGCCTTTTCCTACGGAATTGGATAACGAAGTCGGTCAATATATCCGCGACAAAGGACACGAATATGGCACCACCACAGGCCGGCCCCGCAGATGCGGCTGGTTCGATGCCGTGGTAGTATCCTACGCCGCAACCATAGGCGCTATCGATTCCATAGCATTGATGCATCTCGACACCCTCACCGGCTTAAAAGAAATAAATATCTGCAGGGCTTATAAAATTAACGGCAAAGAAACCACCTTCTTCCCTGCAAATATAGACAGACTCTCACAGGCAACTCCTATTTATGAAACTGTCCCCGGCTGGGACATAGCCCTTGGCGAGGTAACCGATTTCGATAATCTTCCCGCTAACGCCAAAAACTTTATTCGCCTTATCGAGGAAATAGTAAAAGTGCCCATCACAATGATTGGAATTGGACCGGAACGAAAACAAACAATATTCAGATAATTTCAGCAGATAGCGGGCAGGCTAAACGCCGCGCATTTATGAAAGACTCCGAAGAAAAACTTGAAAAAACCGCTAAACGCCTTGGACTGACAACTGAACAGATGCCCCGTAATATCGCCATAATCATGGACGGCAATGGCCGATGGGCGGAGAAAAAAAATCTGCCTCGGGCCGAAGGGCATCGCCAGGGCGCCAAAACTGTCGAAAAAGTGGCCCAGTACTGCGTCGACTTCGGCATTGAATCTTTGACCCTGTATTCTTTCAGCATAGAAAACTGGAAAAGACCCAAAACAGAAGTCAATTCCCTCATGCACCTCTACTCTCAATACCTCGCAGGGATTCGTCCCACGCTTATGAAAAACAACGTCAAACTGGTTCATCTCGGCAGAGTAGCTCAACTGCCCTTTGAGGTAAAAAAAGAACTTGCGGAAACTATAGAATTGACCGGCGCCAACACCGGTATGATACTTGCCCTGGCGCTAAACTACGGCGGCAGAATCGAGATAATAGATGCAGCAAAAAAAATCGCCCAGGAATACAAAGACGGGCAGCTCGGCCTCGAAAACATTGATGAACAGTGTATAACCCGGCACCTATACACCGCCGGCCTGGCAGAGCCGGATCTTTTAATACGCACCGCAAACGAAATGAGAATCAGCAATTTCCTGCTCTGGCAAATCTCGTACAGCGAATTCTATGTAACAAAAACTCTCTGGCCGGATTTCAAAAAGTCAGATTTGGAAAAGGCAATACTCGCTTACGCAAAACGGAACCGGCGTTTCGGCGATATCAAACTGCAGCCCCAAAGCATTTAATAGTATTAGGCGGTTTAACCAGCCGTTACAGCTATGCTAAAATATAGATTGGTTTTCGGTACTCTAATGACGGCGTTTTTTGCCGCCCTAGTCATTTTCGACAGCTGGATGGACGGCACCATGACAGCCTCAGCTGCCGATGACAAACAGGTGCAGGGAACACTTGTTTGCATCCTCCTTGCCTTGTTGCTAATCCCCACTCAGATGGAGCTGTCAAAACTCGCCGCGACAAAAAATTTAAAGATTTTCACACCCCTCGCAATCATCGCATCGATTTTATTCGTAACCACCTGGTACTGGCCGCGGCTCTTCGAAATTTCACCGGGGATTTACCTGTCTTTCGTGTCGGCATTTTCGCTGTTAGGATTGTTCTTATATCAATATTTCCGCTACGGCACTTCGGAAGTACTGGCCAATTGCGGAGTAAGCTATTTTTCCATTATTTATCTCGGGCTTTTAGGCTCTTTCGCGCTCGGCGTGCGGATTGACTTCGGCCCCTGGGCATTGCTGATGTATATCTTTGTTGTAAAGTCCGCTGACATAGGAGCTTACTCAATCGGAAGCATTTTTGGCAGGCACAAATTCTCGCCTGTAATTAGCCCGGGCAAAAGCTGGGAAGGCATGGCCGGCGCCGTAGCAGCCGCAATTATAGTCGCTATTCTCTTTGCCGTGATTTGTGATATAATGGCCTGGTGGTTAGCCGTAATTTTCGGCTTCTGTTTTGCTTTTATCGGCCAAATGGGCGATTTGGCCGAGTCTATGATAAAGCGGGACGCCAAACAAAAAGATTCTGCAAGTATGGTGCCAGGCTTCGGCGGATTACTGGACATCCTCGACTCACTGCTGCCGGCGGCGCCGTTTGCGTATTTGTTTTTTATGTTCAGCTCACGATAGAGGAAAATTTTGGAAGTTACCATACAATTAGAGCAAACCGGCAAGCAGCTTGAGCTGTTCGGTCCTGCCGACAGTCATCTTCGTCTTTTGCGCCAGTCCCTCGGCGTCCAGATTACCGCCCGCCAGTCAAATTTAATAATCACAGGTAAATCCGAAAACGTGAACAGGGCCGCCGAAATTATAGACAAAATGGAAAAACATTTAATCAAACGCGGCTCACTCACCAACGCCGATATAAACACCCTGCTCGCCGCTAAGGACGATTTGACCATAACTGCCGAGACCAGCGAGGCCATTACGGTGTATTCCCGCAAAAAAATTATTGAGCCTTCTACGAAAGGACAGCTAAAATACGTCGAAACAATGCTGGCCAACGACCTTACATTTTGCATAGGACCCGCCGGAACAGGTAAAACATATCTGGCCGTCGCAATTGCCGTCTCGATGCTTAGAAAAAAGCAAATCAGGAAAATAATCCTCGCCCGCCCCGCTGTGGAAGCCGGTGAAAAACTCGGCTTCCTGCCAGGCGACCTGCAGGCAAAGGTAAATCCGTATCTTCGCCCGCTCTTCGACGCGCTTGAAGATATGATGGATTTCGACCAGATGAAGAAATTTATGGAGATGGACATCATCGAAATCATTCCGCTTGCCTTTATGCGGGGCAGAACTCTGAACGAAGCCGTCATAATCTGCGATGAAGCACAAAACACTTCACCCCTGCAGATGCTGATGGTCCTGACCAGATTAGGCCACGGCTCCAAAATGATAATAACAGGCGACATAACCCAAATCGACCTGAACATCGGCCAGGAAAGCGGGATGATTGAAGCCTTCGAAACGCTGCGGCGAATCAAAGGTATAGGGTTTGCAGAGCTGACACAGAAAGATATTGTGCGGCACCGCCTGGTTCAAAATATCGTGCAGGCCTACGAAAAAAAAGCAAAAGCCATGAGACAAAGCGAAAAATAGCCCAACTTTTTTCACAATCTTATATAAGGAAAGTAAAATAAACTAATGTGGTTTTTGAAAAAAACAAGTCCGCGGCGAAGTCAGGTACGCGAAAAGAAAACTATCGAGCGGCTTTCGCAAATAAATCAGCTCGCCAGCACCGACCATCTGATTTCAGCATTGTTAGTGCTTCTTTTTGCCGTCTTTTTCACCATTATTATCTCGCTCGAACTAATCCTGCAGACCAGCTACCTCGATATGATACCCAGGGCCGTCATAGCAATGCTGCTTTCTCTCGGCGCGGCTTTCTATATCCATCACTACCAAAAACGGCTAATAAAAAACCATACCAGGGCCGTGGTTCTGGCAGGTCTGTTTATCATATTGTCAGCCACAACCAAACTCGGCCTGTTTATATCACATCAACCCTCGTGGGCCACCGGAACCGCCATCACGGCTGCCATCATTTTGGCAATTGCTTATGACCAGCGATTTGCAATAGGAATGAGTATATTCTATTGTTTCCTTGCCTATTTCGCCGCAAGACCTACGTCAAATATCAATCTCTTTCTGACAATGACTGCCGGCGCTTTCACCTGCTGTTTATTCTTAAAAGAAATCCGCACAAGGATGAGGCTGCTTGAGGTCACTGTTTTGGCGGCGGCAATAGTGTTCGTAACATCGGCTTCGCTGGACGCTTTTGCCGAAAACCCTCAGGTTGGTATTATTCTAGGCAGCGCAGGCCGACACGCTGGCATTACGCTCGTGGTCGGCGTGCTCATACAGGGTTTGCTGCCGATCATAGAAAAAATCTTTCGTATAGCGACAAGTATGACGCTGCTGGACTACAGCGATGCGAACCAGCTGCTGCTGAAAAGACTCGCCATGGAAGCGCCAGGCACGTTCAGCCATAGTTTGTTAGTAGGTTCCATCGCTGAAGCTGCCGCAGAGGCGGTAGGCCGCAACGGCCTTTTGTGCAGGGTCGGAGCCTACTACCACGATATCGGAAAAATCAACAAGCCCGCCTACTTCGCCGAAAACGAGACGGCTTCTATGAGCCGCCACAAAGAGCTCTCACCCGCAATGAGCCAGTTAATTATCGTGGGCCACGTAAAAGACGGAATAGAAATGGCAAGGGAATACAACCTGCCTGCGGTGCTGCGGCAATTTATCGAAACGCACCATGGCACAACACTGATTGAATATTTCTACAACGAAGCCAGAAAGAAACACGATGAAAATGACTCTGATGGGTCTCCCGGTCCTTCTGAAAGCGAATTTAGATACGCCGGCCCAAAGCCGCGAACAAAAGAAGCCGCCATCGTAATGTTGGCCGATGCCGTCGAAGGCGCCGTCAGGGCACTGCCCGAAGTAATCCCGACAAGAATTGAAGCCACCATACACAATATGGCTATGAAACGCCTGCAGGACGGCCAATTCGATGAATGCGAGCTGTCCCTGCGCGAGCTTAGCCTGATAGAGGCAAGTATGGCTAAAACTCTCGCCGCGCATTATCACGGCCGAGTCGCATATCCAAAGCTGACACCCATCCCCAAACAGCAGGCAAATCGTTCCGCGAAATCGCCGGAATCGCAAAACGCAAAGCCGCAGAATAATCACAAAACCGAAAACCCTGAAGAAACACGCGAGGAATTACAACTCGAACCAGATGAGCAAATACCGCAGCAGCCCGAGCCTGATTTGCCCCTCGAGCAGGACCAGAGCGAGCCGGATAAGAGCGAGCAAACCGAGCAGGAAACCGATTGAAAATTATGGCCTCTGCCAAAAAACGCCGGAATATAGTCGTTCTAATCGCTAAAAACTTCAAAAAAATCAACATCTCTTTGCCCAAACTGAAAAAATTGGTCAAATTCATCTGCAATCGTTTTAAACTTTCAAAAGCAACTGTTAGCATCGCGATAGTTGACGACGCCCAAATCCGAAAAGTTAACAAACAGTTTCTAAATAAAAACCGCCCTACCGACTGTATAAGTTTCGACCTGTCCGAGAATAAAAAAAATGCTGTTAAATCCTTCGAGCTTGTCGTCAACGGCGAAATGGCTGTCAGATACGCAAAACTGCAAGGCCATTCAGCCGAGGCCGAGCTTGCCCTTTACATAACCCACGGCCTGCTCCACAACCTCGGATTTGATGACTCCACAAAAAAACAGGCTGAAAAAATGCACAATGCCGAAGACCAAATCCTCCGGCTGACCGGCTTCGGCCCCGTATATAATTCAGCGAAAAAATAACCCTCTATGCTGACCAAAGACACTGCTATCTGCATACGAACAACGGATTACTCTGAAACATCTCAGATAGTGACCCTTTTCACCAGGGCAGCAGGCAAAATCAGCGCAATCGCCAAAGGCTCTAAAAGGCCAAAATCCGCCTTCGACGGCCCGCTTGAAATCCTCTCTTGTGGCCAAATCGTCTTTTCCGATTCGAGCGGAGGAAAACTTGCCACCCTTACCGAATTTCAGCAAACCCCGTCCTTTTCCTGCACAAAAGATAATCTCTTTGCGTTAAATTGCTGCCTTTTCGGCGCCGAACTTGTAAACAGTTTGACGCACGACTATGACCCGCACCCCGAACTCTTCGATAGCTTTCTTCAGTTTCTACAAAACGCCAATAAGCATCAAGAGCATCGACAGGTATTAGCTCTGCTCATACTGTTTCAATTGACCTTGCTTCGGGAAATCGGCCTGATGCCCATACTGAACGCCTGCGCAAATTGCAAAACGAGTCACGGGTCACGAGCGACGAGTCACGAATTCTATTTCAGCAGCTTGGCCAACGGCCTGATTTGCGGCGACTGCGAGGCAAATTTCCCCGACAAAATCAAACTGTCCAAAAACGCGTTTGATTGTCTGACGAATGTGAAATTAATCGCAAAGGCTGAAGAAAAAGCACTCAATGAAATCGAAAAAATCTTAATTCACAACTTCACCGAAATCCTCCACCACCCGCCAAAAATGGCCAAATATGTACTGAAAAGCTGAGTTCGATAAAGTCGTTGCTCCACACCGAAATCCCACCTGCCTTTTAAAATTGGCTTCGTTTGGGTTCGTTTTGACCAAGTGTCCAATTTGCATTTTTCGTTATAATCCATTGTCGAATTTGGGGTTATAGAAATTTGACTTTTTGAAAAATTGGGTTCGTTTCGCATAATTTAATTCAATTTGATTGAAATTTCCGCTGTAAATAGACAATCTCCGTTGCCGAAATTTCAGCCACAGAGAAAAAAAGAGAAGTAAATTGCAACCAGTATTATTTGGTCATTGGTAACCGCTCATTAGTAATTCCTTTCAAGAGAGACTGCCTCTCTATAATTGGATGGGCTAGCGCGATTGATGCGAAAATTGTGTCTGTTTAGAGGGTGCGGTTTTGGCTAAGTCGTTATAGCAAAAGAGATAAAAAAAATTTCGATTTTGTCGTTTCTGGTGTTTAGATACCTGCGCGTTTGATTGATTTAGCACGTGACTCGTGGATGAAAAGGCAAGTAAGAAGTTAAAAGGTAAAAATAGCAGCTGTGCTTAGTTTTCCTTTGCTCAAGCACCGAGGAGGCCTTCAAATTTAAAATTTATGGGTTGTGTTCGGTTAGAATTAGTGAGATAGTATAAGAATGGATAGAGCAGATAAAAAATCAGAACTTTCGGGTACGTCAAAAGTGGAAAGACCCGCAAACGTGGTGCATCACCATAAGGGGAAATCGTCGGAAGGGGTGTTAAGCAAAGAAGCAATACTGAAAGAGTTAAAAATATTTCACGGACAGACGATTATCGATGCCGGCTGTGGAAACGGCTATATGGCAAAAGAATTTTCAAAACTTGTGAAAGAGACCGGGAAAGTCTACGCCCTGGACATCGACGACGAGTCAATAGAAACACTCAAAAAAGAGACAGAGAAAACCAATATAGAACCAATAGCAGCCGATATAACCAAAGCGGTGCCAATAAGAGACTATTCAGCGGATTTAATCTATTTATCAAATGTATTCCACGGATTTTCCGAAGGGCAGATAGAAGGCTTCCAAAAAGAGGTAAAACGCCTATTAAAACCAAATGCCAAGCTGGCGATTGTAGAGATAAAAAAAGAGGACACACCATTTGGTCCTCCATTAAACATAAGATTTTCTCCAGAAGAGCTGAGGCAAAAAATAACTTTAGCTGCTAAAGCTTTAGTTGAGGCAGGACAGTATTCTTATATGCAAATCTTCGAAAACACAGAGTGAGGACAAGTGAACCCCTGGCTAAATACGCCGCGTTAAAAAGAGCCCCCCAACCACAAAAGATAGGCCGTTGGGGCTGAACACTTTTGAGATTGCGGCGATGTATTTTTCAGGAATTGCGGAGCAGCGATTTATTTTAGCCAGTTGGAGGCCAACATCACAAAATCCAGAAAGTTGACTATACCGTCTTTGTTTGCATCGGCCCTTTCGTAATAGTCATTCGACCTGTCACCATTATTTTCCAGCCAATAGTAACATAATTCAGCGAGGTCATTTGCGTCAACGGCACCATCAAGCAGTAACTCGCCGGCAAGGGGGTCTTTGACAAATACGAGACCGAATGGCTCGGACGATTCATAGTTTCCGAAGTTGTCGTAAATGACATACATAATCCACTGCAGATTTGTCGCTCCTGAAGGAGCCGGCGCCCGATACTCCAGATGGATGTGGGGATCTGAAAGGGCACTATGGTTAATCCAGTCACCGGCTTCGTTTAACTCAATTCCTAAAGTGGAATTTTTGGCTATAAAGCCCGGCGTGATGGAAATACATTCGATAATGATTTGGTAATCCACGTTAGCTGTTCCCTGAAGCTGCCGGTTGGGGTCATCGGCTTTTATCGTATCGAAGCCCGGCTCGCCAATCTGATACCGGTCATATCTCGGGTTATAATATAGCGGGTAATGCCAGTTCAGCCACGTCTGGTCTCCGCTATGGTTGGGGTCACTGTGGCGATACTTCTGAGTGCAATCAACGAATAATTTATTATCATCTTCAGTGCCAACTATACCATCGGCATTGCAGCCGATGAGAAAATGGTCCAACGGGCAATCGGCGCAACAAAAGCTGTACAGCGATGCATAGATTAGTAACGCAACGGTTAATTTTTTTTTGGTTCGCATAATAATACACTCCTATCTATCTGTTAAAGAATTTACTCATCAGGCGGCCATTTGGGTGCGGATTCGGGGAACCAGAAGCAATCTCCCGGCCAGCTATAGGTTTGCTCTATTGTCAAGGTTTCAGCGTGTCCATCGGCAAAGAGATAGTTCGATTTTTTCGAGTGCCGGTCCCAGGCAACCTGTCCTTTTGCCAGGTCGATATTGTAGAACCAATTTTCCGGATGAACGTGGTCCGCGGAAGTCCAGGAAGAGGGACTTTCGGAGACGTAAATACAGTACTGAGGTTTATGAATAGTTGTGACTACATTGTATCTTCCGTAATATCTGGGGCACCTGGAGTCGAGCAGGGCGTTGAGAGCAAAGCTCGACCAGCGTAAATCTGCCAGCTGTTCGTCGAGGGGTTTGTTCCAGTCAACGAAGTTCTGAGCCCCATCACTCGGACAACGGAAGAGCAGTTGTTCGCCGAGGTATTCGGACAGAATCGAAATCCAGTATTCATCCTGGTTAGAAACGTGGCAGGAGCTGTCCGGCAGGCGATAGTTGCTTTCTATCAGGTAGCTATTCAAGGCGATGCCCATCTGGCGCATATTGGCAGAGCAGACCGTGCTTCTCGCCATTCGTCTCGCCTTGCTGAGCACAGGCAAAAGTATGCCCATTAAAAGTGCAATAATAAATATCACAACCAGCAGTTCAACCAGCGTAAAAGCCCTATATCGAAGACATGAGTGGAATATATAGCAGGGACAGTTTGTCCTGTCCCTGCTATTTCCATCAGTTAAATTACCGGATGTCGGTTTTGCCTGATTCATTTCTGATTCAAGACTCGAAAGAATTTTTTGTAATCAACGAGCATCTTTTTTTGACCTGATAAACGGAAGTAATCCCATTCCGAGCAGAGCAATCGACGCGGGTTCCGGAACAGTTACAAAATCCAGGGTGTATTGTGCCGATTCGGCAAAGCCGGTTAAGCCGGTATCAAATACGGTGAAAGTCGCGGAGAATATTTGTCCGGGACCGTCGGCCAGGGCGAGGAATTCCGTGTGGTTGTGGAAATGCCATGCACCGAGTCCGCCGGCGCCGTTTGGCAGCTCGGCATCCCAGTCAGGCTCCTCGAATGCGAATGTCGCGCCGTCATACGTCAATATCTCGAGCGTTGTTGCCTCGTCTTCCATCCAGAAATTGACCGGGTCGGAAAAACCTATTCGCTTTAACTCTATCCTCCAGTCAGGTTGGGTGAACTCATTGTTGAAATCGAGCTGGAACAGGCCGGTTTCCGGGTGAGCCGAGTGCCAGCAATCGAGCTCAGCTGCATAAATTTCTTTGCCTGCAAGAAATTCTCCTGTGGGGACCATTTGAATCGTGTCCCACTGGGGCTGCTCCGGTGTTGCGAAAATCCAGAGCTGGTTATCATCACCGTTACCCCATATACCATCGGCATTACGGCCAATGTGCGTATGGGCGTGGTCGCAGTAAGCCTGAGACGATAATATGGTCAAGGCAGCGACAGCTATACAGAAACTTCTTCGTAACATAAAAACCTCCAGTTTATTTTCATATTATTTTTTGACCGAACCGCGTCGCAGAGACAAACATTCTGCGCGCGATTCAGCTATTCTTTAGAAAACATTTTTATTCGATTTGAAACTTATGATACGGCCGGAGGCGCACGCGTATGAGGAGTGAGGAATTTGAAATCTTTTACAAGGGATTGAATTACACAAACAACCGTAGCCGCAGCTCGCGGTGGTTCTTTAATAACCGGAGCATCCGGCAAAATGGCTTTAACTGTATTTACAATCGCCTGCTGACAGATTGGACAATGCTCAGAGTCGTGATGCTCATCTTTGTGGTGTTCAGCCAAATGCAGGACAAGCACCACGTTTGTGGCGGTCAGGATGAAACAGGCCATTACAAGAGCAAGCAATATTCTTCTGAAGCTATTTTTCATTTTAAAATCTCAAGCTTTATGAACAGGATGAGCACAATCCATCAACCCTGACCTGCTGTCTGATAAATACAAATCCCTTCTTCAGCCCCTTTATTAACGGCAAAGAAAGGCCTGTAAGGCAAAACGTTTGGCCGCAGCTAACGCAGGTGAAATGAGGATGGCACTGTTTTTCGGAACAATTACGAGCCAACTCGTATTTCCAAGTTCTGCCCCTGATAAAGGCCTTATGAACCAAATCTTTAGCACAAAGTTTTTCCATTATTCTGTAAACAGTTACCTTGTCCGGGCAGTTTCTGCCAAGTTCCTGCACAAGCTCTTTTCTGGAGAGTGGCCTTTTGGCTTTAAGCAGTTCCTGTATTATAAAGAGTTGTGCCTTTGTAATGTTAAAGCCGGCGGTTTTTAATACTTCTTTTGCCTTAGTTCTTACATTCTTGTCGGCCATATAAAGCCTTTCGTAAAACTGCAATATAGTTGCAATTTTATATTATTTACTTTTAATGTCAAGTAATATCAAGAGAAATTTTCTACACTCAATTACCCCTTTTTTGAACAAGTAGGCAAATATTGCCACGGTGATGGCAGGTGAAATAGAATATGCCCCGTCGCAAGCAACGGGACTAATCAGCGGAAGGTTGTTGTTTTTCGAAGAGGTCGGGGGAATCCTTCTTCTCGTGATATTTCAGGCCGAGATGTTTGCAGGCCTTTGCGGTAATTTCACGGCCGCGTTTGGTGCGACGGAGAAAGCCAATCTGCAAAAGATAAGGCTCAACGACGTCTTCAAGGGTGTCCCTCTCTTCGCCGAGTGTGGCGGCGATGGCATCGATTCCAGCCGGGCCGCCGTCGTATGTAACCGACAGCGCACGCATAAAGGCCCTGTCCAGTTCATCCAGGCCGAGCGGGTCAATTTGCTCCATCTTCAATGCGCTTTCGACGATTTTGGCGGTGAGTGCGCCTTGCCCTTTTACCTGCGCGTAATCGCGGACGCGTTTCAAGAGCCGATTTGCTGTTCTCGGCGCGCCGCGGGAACGGGCGGCAATCAATTTCAAAGTGTCATCATCGCAGTGCAAATCCAGCAATTTGGCGGAGCGTTCGAGAATAGAAGTCAATTCTTCGGCACTGTAAAATTCGAGATGATACAGCATTCCGAATCTGCCGCGAAGAGGCGCGCTGAGCAGGCCGGCACGGGTCGTTGCGCCGATGAGCGTGAAACGCTTGAGCGGAAAATTGATGGTCTTAGCGTGCAGGCCGCTATCGACGGTGAAATCAACCCTGAATTCCTCCATCGCTGGATAGATAAATTCCTCGACCGGCGTGCTTAGCCGGTGAATCTCATCTATAAAGAGGACGTCGCCTGTATTAATATTACTCAAAAGGCCCATCACGTCGCCCTGCTTTGTCAAAGCAGGCCCAGACGAGCAGCGGATTCTTGCGCCCATTTCGTTCGCGACGACGTTGGCCAGCGTAGTTTTGCCCAACCCGGGCGGGCCGTAAAAAAGAATGTGCTCCAGAGGTTCGCCCCTTTGCTTGGCGGCGGCGATAGCAATGGCGAGCTTATCTTTGACATTGCCCTGACCGATACACTCGTTCAGGAGCTTGGGACGCAGAGAAACGTTAAAATTCTCCTCTGCGTCGTTCAGCGATTGAGCACTTATGACTCTGTTTATTGCCATAACTTAAAATCAAATATCAAAAATCAAATAGCAAAAATACAAATAAAAATCCAAATTTTCAAATGCTCAAAACGTTCGATTTATACCTCAATCCCTTGTTTGAGCCGATAAACCAGCGGCACTAACTCCTCCGCGGATTTTATATCCGGGTGCTTTTTACAGGCCAATTCGACAAGCTCGATGGCCTCATTTCTTCTTTCGCCCCAGGCGATAAGGATTTCCAGGGCCTCGGCCTGGAACGGTTTAAATGCCGACCTTGCCGCCGCCTGCTCGACACCTATTGCGAAGCTGCCCAATTTGCCTTTTAGCTCAGCGATAATCTGCTGGGCGGTTCTTTTGCCGATGCCGTCCATAGCTATCAACAACTTCTCGTCGCCAGCCTCGATGGCAGAAGCTATATTGGCGATTGGCATACTCAGGCAGCGCAGCCCTTTGCGGATACCGATGCCCTTTACGCTGGTGAACTTCTCAAAGAAGTCCCGCTCGGTATCGCTGAGGAAGCCGATGATTCTCGGTATTAGATTTCCGCCGCCCAAAGAGCCTTCGTAGTATTCCATCGTGCAAAACGTAACGTCCGAGCCGATACTGCCGGCCAGTGCGCTTACGCAGTAGCTGGGCAGCATTACTTCGTAGGCGACTGCGCCAACCTGCACCAGCGCGCTGTCGGTATCGAGCTTAACGAGTTTTCCTTCAATTCGAGCTATCATCTGCGAGCATTTCTTCCAGGATTTCGGCAGAATCTTTGACTAATTGCGAACAAATACTTCTGAAAAGCCCTTCTTTGGTGGCTTTATCCATTCCTTCTTTGGTGCGTATATCACAGCCAATCAGGGCCTGGCAATTCGTCGATTTATTCTTCTGGCGAAAAGCTTCGTCGAACTTAATAATTTTATCGTAGGGTCTGTCTTTCCCCTTTGCGAATTTTAGGCCGAGGACCATAAAGGCGCCTGTAACTGCGCCGCAGGTGCCGTCGATGCGCATTCCGCCGCCGAAGCCGGAAGCAATTTTGAGGGCCTGTTCAAATGAAACGCCGAGGTCTTGACCGTATGTTGAAAATATGGCCTGTGAACAGTTGTAGCCGTCCTCAAAACATTTCACCGCTTTTTTTGCTTTACTCATTTGAAACCTCTACTAACTGCTTCGAGTTCGCACAACACATAGCCGCGGCAATTGCATCAGCGACGTCGGGCGGCTCCGGGAGACGCGGCAGGCGTAAGAATGTTTGAATCGTCCGCTGCACCTGCTCTTTCGACGCCCGGCCATTGCCGGTGAGCGATTTTTTTATGCGCGTCGCACTGAAACTTCTGACTTCGACGCCGGCCGCTGCACAGCTTTGCAGTATAACACCCCTTGCGTGTCCCATCAATATCGCCGTTCTTGGATGAGCGTAGTGAGAATAAAGCTGTTCGACGGCAACCATTTCCGGCCTGAATTTCTTCAGCAAAGATTCAATGTCTTCAGCTATCTGGTTTAATTTTGTCTCAATGGGTGATTTTGGATTAGTCCGTATGGCGCCCGCCTCGAGCAGGCTGTCACCATCCACCACCGCATAGCCGCACACCTGCAAACCAGGGTCTATGCCGAGAATTTTCATTTGAATCTCCAGACGGTTTCGCCGGGCGTATCCTCAAGAATTACGCCGGCCTCTTCGAGCTGCTTTCTCAAAGCATCTGCTGCCGCAAAATCCTTCTTTTTCCTCGCCGCGTTTCGCTGTTCGATAAGCATTTTTACGAGCTTATCCAATGTTTCCGTATTCGCTCCGCCCTGTTCGGTATATTTTTCTCTGATAATTCCCAGCACATCGCCGCCAAGAACCGCAAACATCTTATCAATCGCGGTAAGCGTTTCGCTCGCGGCGTTTTTGGCAATCTGCTCGTTGGCCAAAGCAGCGAGGTCAAACATTACCGACAATGCTATGGCGGTATTAAGGTCATCATTCATCGCCGTTTCGAACTTTTCTTTTAATTCCTTCAACTTGCTCTCGACGTTTTTGTCGATTGGGCCTTTAGACGCGATTTTGATTCGCTTTCTCACTGCGATAACGGCGTTCGTCATTTTTTCGTAACCGCTCTGGGCTGCAAAGAGAGCGGTATCGGAAAAATCAAGCGGGCTTCGGTAGTGGCTGTTCAAGACCAGCTGCCTGATAGCCAATGGGTCATAGTTTCGCTTCAATTTTTCATGAGAGCCGGAGAAGGCCTGTTTGAGGGTAATAAAATTATTTAAGCTCTTGCCCATTTTCTGGTTATCGACGGTGACCATATTGTTGTGCACCCAGTATTTAGCGAACTGCTGCCCGCTGGCAGCTTCAGACTGGGCGATTTCGCACTCGTGGTGAGGGAACTGGTTTTCTATTCCTCCGCCGTGAATATCGAAGGGCTGGCCGAGATACTTGGTGCTCATCACGGAACATTCGAGATGCCAGCCGGGGAAACCCATCCCCCACGGGCTCGGCCATTGCATAATATGGTTGGGTTCCGCTTTTTTCCAAAGCGCGAAATCGGCGGGGTGTTTTTTGTCAGGCGAGACCTCGACACGTGCGCCTGCCTGCATTTCTTCGATATTTCTGCCGGAGAGTTTGCCGTAGTCTTCGAATTTGGAGATGTCGAAATATACCGAGCCGTTAACTTCGTAGGCACAGCCTTTTTCCAAAAGAGTTTTTACCATTTCAATCTGCTCGACGATATGGCCGCTGGCCCGTGGACTAATATCGGGGCGAACGCAGTTCAAAGCGTCCATATCTTCAAAGTAGCTGCGGGTATAACTTTCGGCCAGCGCCATTGGATGAATCTTTTCTTTTTTTGCCGCCTTTGCGATTTTATCTTCGCCCTGATCGGCATCGTCGGTCAGGTGGCCGACATCCGTGATATTTTGGACGTAAGTAACATTGTAGTCGAGATAACGCAGGTATCGCACGAGGATATCAAAGCTGACGTAGCTTTTTGCGTGTCCGAGATGGGCGTGGCCATAGACGGTCGGGCCGCAGACGTAGATTCCGACTTTATCTTTTTTCAGCGGCTTAAATTCTTCTTTTTTTCTGGTCAAGCTGTTATAGAGCTTCAGTCCCATCTGCTAACCCCTGTTATTTAAAGTGTTCTTCTGAATTTCTTTTTCAAAAGGACTATTGCTGTCGCTGCGATTGCGTCACCTGCACCGACATCGCCGAATCCGTTATCAGTCTTTGCTTTGACGTTCACGGTGTTAAAATCAATTCCCAAAATCTCGGCGATGCATCTTTTCATATGTCCCTTGAATGGCTCCAGCCGGGGCTGGTCAGCGTGTATTATCAGGTCAACATTGGCTATTTCCCAGTCTTTTTCTTCGAGCCGCTCTTTGACAATAGCCAAAAGGTCTTTACTATCGGCGTCTTCCCACCTCGGCTCATCATCGGGAAACAATGTCCCTATGTCGCCCATTGCTGCTGCGCCTAACAAGGCATCAATAACGGCATGCAAACCCACATCGCCGTCACTGTGACCTGCCAATCCGGATGGGTGAGGCACGTGAACGCCGCAGAGCATAAGCTTTCTGCCTACAGCTAATTCGTGGATATCGGTTCCGATTCCACTTCGATACTCGGGCTTAGGCCGCTCAATCACAATGTCCCCTTTGTGCTTGGCACGTCTGTACCGATAATTTTTACCGCTTCGGCAAGGGCCTGACCCAACCCCTTGAAAATTGCCTCAGCAATGTGATGGCTGTTTGTGCCGTAGGGCACGTTTATATGCAGGTTGAATTTGCCGTTATTTGAAAAGCTCCGCAGCATTTCTTCCAAACACTCGACATCGAAGTCACCGATTTTATCTGTTCGATATTCCACGTTATACACGCAGCTGCTCCTGCCTGACAAATCTACGGAAACATTGGCCATCGCCTCTTCCATCGGGACGGAACTATGGCCGTATCTGGCAATACCTTTTTTGTCGCCGAGGGCTTTGGTGAGACTCTCGCCCAGGCATATCGCTATATCTTCGATTGTGTGGTGTGCATCGACATCCAAATCACCTTTGGCGCGGAGCACCAGGTCGATTTTGCCGTGCTTGGCGAGGTGACTAAGCATATGGTCCAAAAAGCCAACGCCTGTATCTATCTGGTATTTACCGACGCCGTCCAGATTAAGCTCCAGGGTCACATCGGTTTCTTTGGTCTTTCTGTGAATTTTAGCTGTTCTCTTTGCCATAAGAATATCCCTATTCCTGCAAAATATCTTTCAAAGCCGAAAGTAGTTTATCATTTTGTTCTGGTGTGCCAATAGTGATTCTCAATTTATCTTTAAGCTCAGGGTAATCGAAATACCGAACAAAAATATTTCGCTGAGCCAATTTTTCATAGATTTCAGCCGCCCTGCCGTTTTTGCATTCCGCCAAGACAAAGTTGGAACTGCTGTCGGGGACATTTAAGCCGAGATTTCTTAACTGCCCGGTTAATCTTGTGCGTTCGGCTACTATCTTTGCAACCATCTTTCGGAAATAATCCTGGTCGCGGATTGCGGCAGAGGCTACTGCGATAGCGACCGCATCGACATTGTAGGAATCCTTGAGCTTAATAAGGCCCGTTATCAAATCCGGTCTGGCAATTGCATATCCGAACCGCAATCCCGCGAGCGAATACCCCTTGCTCATCGAGCGAAGTATAATCACATTATCAAAATCTTTGACAAGAGCCGTGCAATTTTTCTCCGCAAAATCCACATAGGCCTCGTCAATCAATAATACACCGCTGGTCTCATCAGCCAGCGAAGCCAGCTCATCGACATTTATAAAACTGCCGCTGGGCGCGTTCGGATTGCAGACAATCGTCAAGGCGGCACCGGTCCCGATCAGCTTGGCCGGCAGGTTAAATTCTTTGTCAAACGGAATTTCTATTGCTTTGCAGTTCTGCAACCCGGCCAATACCGGATAAAGCGAATAAGTCGGAACCGGATAGGCGACAGGTCTATTCTCATCACAAAACGCCTCGATGGCCATCTTTAGCAGCTCGTCTCCGCCGTTGCAGCACATAATATAATCCGGCTGGACACCGTTAACTTCCGCAGCGGCCTGCCTAAAGGCGCTTCCAATCGGGTCGGGATATCGGCGAAGCTGTTCCGGGCTTATTTCAGACAAGATCTTTAACGCCATCGGCGAAGGCGGATAGGGATTCTCATTGGTATTGAGCTTTACTACGTCGCTGTCCTTCGGCTGAAAGCCCGGCTCATACCCTTTTGCCTTTTCGATGTTTTCCCTGAAATAACCCATAGCAGTTGATTATCGATTCCCGCCTGCGGCGGGTAAAATTAATAATTGATTATTATTCGCAGATTATACGGATATTCTGTCGGAAGTGAAAGGGAAGTTTTTGGGATTATTGGCAAACAATCCAGATGCCAAGATGCGAAAATGCTTATTTTTTGCAGTAGTCGATAAGGCGGGCGATTTCGCTGCGGAGGTCTTTTCGGTGGACAATCATATCGACAAAGCCGTGCTCAAGCATAAATTCGGCCGTCTGAAACCCCTCCGGCAGCTCCACCTTTATAGTCTCGGCAATGGTACGAGGCCCGGCAAAGCCGATAAGCGCCCCGGGTTCAGCTATTATACAATCGCCCAACATAGCGAAGCTGGCCGTTACCCCGCCGGTGGTCGGGTCCGTCAGAACTGAGATGAAAAGCCCCCCTGCTTCATCATATTTAGCTAACGCCGCAGAAGTTTTGGCCATCTGGCCGAGCGAAACCACACCTTCGTGCATCCTAGCTCCGCCGGAACAGCTAACCACAACCAAAGGCAAATTCTCTTCCATTGCTTTGTCGACAGCTGCGCAAAATTTTTCGCCGACGACAAAGCCCATAGAGCCCATCATAAAATTCGGCTCCATCACACCGAGAATAACGCCTCTTCCCTTGATAAAGGCCTTGCCGATTCGTATAGCCTCTTTGACGCCGCTTTTTTCTTCATCGGTTTTGAGACGCTGTTTATAAGTGGTTCCTCTGAACCTGAAGGCAAGCGGGTCATCGGTCGTCATGTCGCTTAAAACTTCCTGAAAAGAACCTTCGTCAACGAGATACTTAATTCGAGTTTCGGCTCCGATGCGAAAATGATGATTGCACTCCGGGCAAATGTTAAGATTCTGCTCGACCGCGCTTTTATAGAGCATATGCTCGCAGCCAGGACAGCGTATCCAAAGCCCTTCGGGCATCTCCTTACGCGGCTTCAACGAAAAGCCGTTCCAGTGTTTTTTAGTTTTTTTGGTCATAGTCATACTATTTTTGCCAAGTGTTGTATTTTACCAAAAATTCGCCTGTGTTCAAACACAAAAATTACTTACAGGCATCACGAATGGCGTTTATTGCGGCAATACGGTCGGTTTTTGAGAATATTGCGTTGCCGGCCACAATAGTATCGGCACCGTAGGAAACTGCAAGCGGCGCGGTTTGAGGGTTCATTCCGCCATCGACTTCCACGCGTATATCGGGGCCTACGATTTCTCTGATTTTAATAATTTTCTTCGCAGCTTCCGGTATAAACTTCTGCGCCCCGAAACCCGGATGGACGGTCAGCACCAGAATCATATCACAAAGATGAGCGACTTTTTCTATCGCTTTTAAGGGCGTTTCGGGGTTAAGGCACAGACCTGCTGTGGCACCCATATCGTGAAGGGCCTTTATCAGCTCGACAGGGTTCTGCCCAGTCTCGATGTGAAATGTCAAATGGTTGGCGCCGGCCTTAACGAATATAGGGGCGAATTTCCGCGGGTCGGTAACCATCAGGTGGCAATCGAAGAAGAGTTCGCTGTGCTTTCGCAGCTTTTCGACCACCGGCGGGCCGATGGTAATGTTAGGAACGAAATGACCATCCATAATATCCAGATGCACCATTTTCGCACCTGCTTTTTCGATAACGGCAAGCTCATCGGCCAATTTCGCAAAATCGGCGCTCAATATTGACGGCGCAATCTCGATTGTCCCTGCTTTTGGTAGGCGCATTTTCATTGATTATTTCCAGACATTATTTTTCATCGAGGACTTCGAGGCAGACGAATTTTTTGCCTTCGAGAAATTCCAGCGAAGCTCCGCCGCCCGTTGAAACATGGCTGACGCGTTTTGAAAGGCCGAGCTTCTTTATCGCACTTGCGCTGTCACCACCGCCGATAACACTTGTCGCTCCATCATCGGTAGCTTTCGCTACCGCCTGGGCAACGGCTTTTGTGCCTTCATCGAAGGGCGGCATTTCAAAAACACCCATAGGTCCGTTCCAGACAACGGTTTTTGAGCCTTCGAGATTCTTGACGAATAGTTTAACCGCCTCAGGGCCGATATCGACTCCTATCCACCCGTCAGGAATACTGCCGACTGCGGTTTTATTAGAAGCATTGGCCTCGATTTTCTGAACGATGATTGAATCGGTCGGGATGACCAATTCACATTTGCCTTTTTTGGAGCTGGCTATCAGCTCTTTGGCTTTATCGACAAAGTCATTTTCGCAGAGACTCTTTCCTATTGTCAGCCCCGCTGCCTTAAAGAAGGTAAATGCCATAGCGCCGCCGATGAGGATGCGGTCGACCTTTTTCATAAGATTTTCGATGACTTTCAGTTTATCGGAGACCTTCGCACCGCCGAGGATGGCGACAAACGGCCTTTTGGGGTTGTTCACAGAATCGCCCAGGAATTTAAGCTCTTTTTCAAGGAGAAAGCCGATGACCCGGTCCTTGCCTTCCATCATAACGGGAACGGTGTACATCGAAGCGTTATCGCGATGGGCTGTGCCGAACGCATCATCGACGTAGACATCGCCGAGTTCCGCCATTTGTTTTGCGAAGTCGTCTTTGGCTTTTCTCAGGGCAGGATTGTCCTTTGCGTTTTTATCCTTTATTTCCTCTTCCTTATGGAACCTGACATTTTCAAGCAGCATACAATCGCCGGGCTTGAGATCAGCCGCTTTTTTCTTCACCTCAGGCCCGATGCAGTCATTCGCGAAGATAACATCCTTTTTCAGCAGCTCACCTAATTTTTTTGCTACAGGAGCAAGCGAGTATTTAGCGACTTTTTCCCCGTCGGGCCTGCCGAGATGGCTCATCAGAATAACAGAGCCGCCTTTATCAAAGATTGTTTTTATTGTCGGAAGCGCCGCGACTATTCGCGTATCGCTTGTAATATTGCAATTTTCATCCAACGGAACGTTGAAATCGACCCGCATCAATACTTTTTTCCCTTTTACGTTTATATCGGTGACTGTTTTCTTAGCCATAATAAGCTCCTGTGTTTTCTTCTTCAAATGTGACTTTGTTGGTCTAACTTTTGTTGATAAGATATTTTGCCACAACGGTGTTTAACCTGTCTCTTCCGGGTTCGCCCCTGGCATAGGCATGGAGAATCTCCAGGTCGCTTTTCCAAACCACATCTCCGGGAGCGAGTAAAAACGAACTGCCCGGCTCATAAACATCATAAAGCCGGCCGTCCTTGTAATAATAATAAGTAGAGCATACCTCCGTAGGATATGCACGCATCAGCGGGGGAATGTCATGCGGTAAAAACCAGAGCTTGATTTCCCGTTCGGCGTCAGCGAACGTGGCTGACGTATGAATCAAATTGTCCATTCGACTGCCGATAACGTTGCCGTCTGCATCCCTTATTGGCACCATTGTTCCGAGCGCCCTGATACAGCCGGGTCTTTTTTCTCTTGCCTCGTGCGGGTCAGTCGGCCCTGCTATCGACCTTATTTTTTCCAGGACACCGCGGCCTTGAAAGACAATTGCAATTACCCTGCGTTTCCATTTTTCCTGCTCAGGATAATGACTCGCCCCGGTAATATATTCAAGCAGCGGCTCATAAAACACTTTCCCCTTGTGTTCGGCGTAGTGCTCTTCCGCAAGGAACCTGTTGACATTGACGACCTTTGTGGCGGCAAAACGCGCTCCTGTATGAAATTCCGAAAACTGTGAGAAGATAAATCCTGTGATGGAATTCTTAAGGGCGTCCGGCTTGATGAGAACCAGTGTCTGTTCAAGCTGTTCTTTGCCCATAATATAGTCCTGTCTTTAAAAAATCCCGCTATTGATGCGCCATGATATTAAAAAGGACCTGTCTTCACAGACAGATCCTTTTCGTTAATTTTACATCTTTGCCATTTTTTCCATAATATCGACGGTGCGGTTCGAGTAGCCCCACTCATTGTCATACCAGCTTATGGCTTTTATCGTTTTGCCCTTTACCATTGTCAAAAGCGAATCGAAGATGCTCGAAGCCGGGTTATTGACGATATCGGAGCTTACGATTGGCTCATCGCAATAGACGAGGATGCCCTTCATCGGGCCATCCGCCGCCTTTTTCATCGCGGCGTTCACAGCAGTCACGGTAACATCCTTCTTTACATTAACCACCAGGTCAACAATGCTTCCGACCGGAATTGGAACGCGAATCGCAAAGCCGTCCAGCTTGCCGTCAAGCTCAGGAACAACCTTGCCGATTGCCTTGGCCGCGCCTGTGCTGGTGGGAATTATATTGGCTGCCGCGGCTCTGGCCCGGCGCAGGTCTTTGTGAATCTGGTCAGCCACTTTCTGGTCGTTGGTATATGCGTGAATGGTCGTCATAACACCGTTCTCGATGCCGAACGTATCGTTGAGGACCTTCGCAATCGGAGCAAGGCAGTTTGTCGTGCAGCTTGCGTTTGAAACGCACTTGATATCCTTGGTGAGCTTGTTGTCGTTAACGCCCATCACGATTGTCGCCTCGATATCATCCTTGGCCGGGACGGTCAGGACAACCTTTTTGGCGCCGGCTTTGATATGGTCGCCGTACCCGCCCTTTTCGGATTCTGCCTTTGTGAATATGCCCGTTGATTCGACGACGATATCAACGCCCATACTCTTCCAGGGCAGTTCCGCCGGGTTCTTCACGGCCAGTACCTTGATGGTTTTACCGTTTATTACAAGGTCTGTGCCCTTTGCTTCCACTGTGCCCTGCCATTTGCCTTCGACCGTATCATACTTGAACAGATGCGCTAAACTCTTTGCGTCTGACAGGTCATTGATGGCGACCAGTTCGAGGTTCGTCTTGCGGCTCATCAGAATTCTTGTTACGGCTCTGCCGATTCGGCCGAAACCGTTTATTGCAACCTTTGTTGCCATTCGTAAATCTCCTTTTCTTAATATGCCCTCAGGCATGGCTTTACGCCACACTTTAAATGCGGTTTTTAGCCTGTTTATAATGTTCTAATACAAACGAAACGGCTACTTTATTGATAACACCCCGCCTTGTCAAGAATTTATTGCCGACAATTGACCTAATCCGCTATTTTAGCGTCAGCAACTTGTAATTGAAGGATTTTCCGGGTACCGCTTGTGACTTTGGCCTGCTCACATATTCTAACCGGCCAAACCCAGATTATCCTCTCGGCATCAGCAATAATAATCGCTTTTTCGCGTATCTCCTGCGGCGTCTTCGCGGCTGTCAGGAATTTGCCTACTTTTTTCTCTTCTCGCAAACCCAAAGGAACAAATCTATCCCCCTGCTCACGGCAGCGAACAACTAACGGCAGCTTTACATTATCCAAATCAAACCACTCAATCAAATTCGACTTCTCACGTTTAAATTTCTCGAACCGTTTTTTATCGGTTTCCAAAACAGTCACTTCTACCGAGAAGCTGTCGAATTGTGTCAACCCAGGAATTTGTAACTCAACTGCTTTGTCGATACGCTTCTCGGCGGAATCGTTTTCCTGGCGACGAGCAAAAATCAACTTCCCGTATTCGCGCCAAACCAGGAATCCGTCCGGCAATTCGACTTGTTTACCGCTTGTTTTTTGCTGTGATAATTGTAATACTCTTTCATAGTGCTGCTGTGTCAAATCCCCCTCGCCGCTTCCCAAATAAACCAAGCTTCTCCGGGCCATTTCAACTCTTACTGCCGGATGCTGAGCCAAAAAACTTTTCAAATCCAGCGTAACCTTATCCGCAGCACAATCTGCCGACTGCGGCCAGATTTTCTCTGCACTGCTGCAAACCAAACTATAAAACCTTTGTGCTGATTGGGATAGTTCTGTCAATTGCTCTACGATAGAACCTTTGCACTGCTGCTGCAACACCGGAAGCAGCCGATGACGAATGAAGTTGCGCCTGTATTTACAATCATCATTCGTCCTGTCCTCCCGCCATTTTAAGCTCCGTTTGCTTAGATACTCTACAATCTCATCCCGCCTGACACAAAGCAGCGGCCTTACAAAACCGATTGCCTCGGCAAATGTCCTCACCGGCCAGATACCACCAAGGCCGCGAAAGCCTGTCCCGCGAACCAGTCGTTGTATAATCGTTTCAGCATTGTCGTCTTTTTGATGAGCAGTCGCCACCCACCTGCAATTATTGGTTTTCGCAATATCAAGCAACCTCTCAATCCGCAATCTGCGCGCGGCCGTTTCAATTGATAGTTTGTTTTTATGGGCAAACCCTCGCACATCCAGCCGCTTCGTTATTACAGCCAGGTTCAGTTTATCTGCCTGCGCAATAACAAAAGCCTCATCACCGTCGCTTTCTGAGCCTCTTAACTGATGATTTATATGAGCGCAAAGAATATCACCCCTTAAGATTTTCTCAGCCTTTGTCGCGCACATGGCATATAAAAGAGCGGTCGAATCAGCTCCGCCGGATACAGCTAACAAAATTTTATCCGCCGGGTCAAAAAGACCGTTCGCTTCTATAAAGCCTGCCACTTTTTTTTCAAATTCCAGCAGCATTTTTATTCATAAAAAAAACGGGCCTGATATTCAACCAGGCCCGAGATTCCACCGCAAACTTGTCCGCCCCCCTTGGGCGGAAAGCTGATACAGCTTTCTACAAACGTCATTTATTCTCTTCGAGAGTTTCGTCGCTCTTGGTCAGCTCGTCTATCCGTTTTTGCACAAATTCCTGCTCATCCTTACTGAGCTTTTCATTTCCGAGGGCCTGCTGATAAAGAGGCAGAGCTTCCGCCCTCCTGTGGAGGTGCTGGTCCAAAATATACGCCGCCTTATACCTCACGGGGTTGGCCGTAGCATTGTCCCACTGATACGCCCTTTGGTAATACAAAAGAGCTATGGTGTAGTCCTTGAAATATTCATAAATTCCGCCGGCCCTGTATGCCGCCTCATCAATCTTGTCACATGTGGAGTACTGCTTTATCACCTGATTGTATTTATCCAGAGCCACCCGCAATAAATTTTCGTCTATAAAAGGTTTAACAAGCAGCCTCTTGGCCGCCTTTTCAAGACGGTAGGCCTCGTCATACAAATAGTTCGCCTCATTAATCGAATCTTTCGCTTTCAAATTGGGCCCGGCCACACTCGCCTCAATGATATAGCTATACTGCGGCATTTTATTCAGTCTATCGAGCTCATCTTCAGCCCACTTCAATTTCATATTATCGCCCGCCTTCTTATAGTGCGCTACCAGCGACTCAAGATATTGCCGGTAAGCCAGGCGGCTGGTTGCCATATGCTCGATAATATCGGCCTCGCCCGCATCAACCACCGAAACTGTCTTCATTGTGGTCGGCAGAAACTGGCTCCTGCCGCTGTCCGGTCCGTAGCAACCCACCAATACGTTCAATGAGACTATTAACAATACAGCCAGAATCATCTTTTTTGCCATAATGGCCTCCTTTCAACTATATCTGGTAACTGGTGAATGATAATCGATAAATGGTAATTAGTAAATGGCAATTAGTAAATAACAAACCGAAAAAACTGCTTAAAAAAAAGACAAAAAAAGGATGATATCGTAATAAAACAGTAACATTTATAATAAAGAATAACACTTGTTGGCTTATCAGCTTTATTGAAAGCGTTATTAAAAAGGAGAAAAAAATGAAAAACGATAATTTCAAAAAGGTGTTCTTGGTTCTCCTGTCGTGTTTTGCTGTCGCTGCTATGGGCTGCGGCACAGATGGTTGTGAGCCGAAGGCAAAATACGAAAGGATAGTTACCCTTTCTGCCCCTATGTCGCCAGACACCACCTTCGAAACTCAAACCCATAATGGCTATATCGACATCACCGGCACCGATGTTACCCAGTGCAGCCTCACGGCAACTGTTACCGGCTGGGCGGATACCGAAGAAAACGCTAAACTGCTCGCCGAGGCTGTGGAAATAAAACTCGTCCCTTCCGGCGGCAAGCTCACTGCTAAAATCGAAAAGCCCGAATTGACCCCCTACCAAAGAATCGGTGTCAGTTTCGATGTAACCGTCCCCGCCGAAACAGGCGCCGACGTCACTACACACAACGGGGCTTTGATAATTAAAAACTTAACCGGCCAAATCAAAGGTGCAACACACAACGGCAGGGTTACCGCGGAAAAAATATCCGGCACAACAGAACTTAAAACGCATAACGGAGAAATAATTTGCAAAGAAGTTGCTGGAAATACACAGCTCGAAACACATAACGGCTCGATAACTTGCGAAGACGCCTCGGGCGATACATACCTTCGCACTCACAACGGAAGCGCAAAGGCGTTTTACACTGCAACCGCCCCGCCGGTATGCAATGTGTCGATGGTCAGCCACAACGGCAGCGTCAGCCTGACCGCCCCGCTGAATTTGTCGGCTAAAGTCGAAGCTTCGACGCACAACGGCTCGATAAATACCGATTTGCCGATAACTGTAAGCGGACAAGTTACTAAGAATAAACTTACCGGAACAATAGGTAAAGGCGAAGGCAAGCTCTATCTCGAAACATACAACGGCTCGATAAATATAAAATAAAATTGGAGAAGAACAGTCAAAAAAATGAAACCTCAAATAATGTTTTTACTCTTGGCCTTCTGCGTCGTGCTCGGCGCCATGTCGCCGTCTCCCGCCATCGCAGAGGTAGCTGTTCAGAAAAAACCTGTAAATGAAAACGGCATAGTGGGAGACTTTTTCTTCTGTAAAGATGCCGAGAACCAGCGACCGCTGATTCTGCTCGGAGGCGCCGAGGGCGGAAAGGCCCTGAGTGAACAGACGGATAAAATCAACGAGCTCATCCAGCGAGGATACGCTGTCCTTGTCCTGGCATACTTCGGCATGGACGCCCTTCCGCCTACACTACAGAGTATCCCGCTGGAGTATTTTGACAATGCGATCGAGTGGGTGCGCAAACAGCCGATGGTGGACCCGAACGGCGTGGGAATAATAGCAGGTTCGAAGGGAACCGAGGCCGCCCTGCTGCTGGCGACAACGAATCATAATATCAAAGCTGTTGTGGCAATTGCACCGAGCTCGCATGTATTCTGGGGAATACGCGGTCCCGGCGGCAAGGAACAATCCACATCTTCATGGTCACGCGGCGGAAAAGATATTCCTTTTGCACCGATGGTAAGCGGCAAAGAAACGGTAATCAGGGCGATGCGAACAGGCAAGTTCCTGCCGATTTACAGCCAGGCCATAGCAGGCCCACAGGCAGCCAAAGGTGAGATTAAAATAGAGCAGGCAAAGACGCCGATTCTTTTTGTTTCCGGGAAAAGGGACGAACTTTGGCCTTCTTATAAGATGGCCGAGTCCATGATGCAAAGACTCAAAGAAAAGGGGTATGCATACTATTACGAGCACCTAAGCTACAACACCGGGCACAATGTCATTCAAGAGGCACCTGAAAGCTGGGAGAAAATATTCAGCTTTCTCGAAACCTATTACCCGAGTTCTATCTCGAAACACACAACGGCTCGATAAAAAACAAAATGACTTCCCAACAATAATTTACAATTGAAGAAAAATATGTTATTAAGTTCGGTGATTTCAAATGATTAAAGCCTGCAATCTAAAAAAGCGATACAGTAAAACTGTTGCCCTGGACGATGTGAGCTTCGAGGTCAAAAGGGGCGAAACCTTCGGCCTGCTCGGACCCAACGGAGCTGGAAAGACAACCACCATTCGGCTGCTTTGTGGACTCCTGAAACCAGACAGCGGGGTAGTTACAGTAAATGGCAAAACCAACCCGACTCTCGTCGAGGTGCGTTTGTCTTTGGGGATGGTGCCGCAAACCCTGGCGATATACGAGGAACTCTCTGCTGAAGATAATCTGCGCTTCTTCGGCAGGATATACGGATTAAGCGGACGGCGGTTAAAAGAGCGAGTCAGCAATTGCCTCGAAATAGCAGGCCTTACGCAGCGAAGGAAAGATAAGGTCTCCAAATACAGCGGCGGAATGAAACGCCGGCTTAATATGGTCTGCTCCCTTTTGCACGAGCCGCCCCTTCTGCTGCTCGATGAGCCTACCGTCGGAGTCGACCCGCAGTCCCGCAATTCGATTTTCGATACTATCGAAGCTATGAAAAAGCAGGGCAGAACGATTATCTATACCACGCACTATATGGAGGAAGCAGAGCGTATTTGCGATAGGGTGGCAATTCTTGACTACGGCAAAATTCTGGATATGGATAGTGTCCGTAATCTTATCGCCAAACACGGAGGCCTGTCTCATATTGAGGCTGAATTTGAAAAACCCCCGTCAGACCTCGACAAAATAAGGCAGTTAGTTGGTAACAGCAATATTCAGTTTGAAGAAACAAAAATCAGGTTCGAGACTCCCCGGCCGATGGAATCTCTGGCAATGCTCAACCGCAGCGGAATACATCTTCAATCGCTGAAAATCCAAACCGCGAATCTTGAAGATGTCTTTCTTAACCTAACCGGGCGGAGGCTTCGAGATTGATGAAGAAAGTGTTTTTCCTTGCCATCAAAGACCTGAAAGTACTGATAAGCAATAAAAGCAACATCTTCTGGGTATTTGCTTTTCCTACCCTGTTCGCACTGTTTTTCGGCGCTGTATATTCCGGCGCCGGCAAAGAACCATCGGGGATGAAAATCGCCGTAGTTAACGAGGACAACTCCGAGTTTTCCAACTCTTACATATCAAAACTGCAGTCTTACGAGGCATTGGAAATAAGTCTCTCCGGCCGTGACCAGGCCGTCGAGCAGGTCAGAAAAGGTAAAGTAGCCGCAGCTGTTGTTGTCAAAAAAGGTTTCGGAGACGGCCTCGAAGCACTCCTTGATAGTGATGAACCGAAAATAGAGATAGCGTCGGACCCGTCGCGTAAGATGGAAAGCAGCTATCTTCAGGGGCTTCTCGCCAAGGCGCAATTTGAGGCCCTCGGCGAGAAATCCACCGACCGAAATTGGATGAGAAGTCAGATTGGCCTCTGGCGTGATGATGTTAAAGATGTAAATGATGCGAAACAAGCTACACTATACTCCAATTTCTTTGACTCATTTGACACCCTGCTGAAAGATGTGAACGAGAAAGACTACAAGTCAGGATTTGGCGGCGAAATGCTTAACTTCGCTAAACTGGATGTAAACAGAGAACATGAAGGCCCAACTGCATCATTCCAGATTACGTTTCCACAATGCCTGCTCTGGGGAATTCTTATGTGCACATCAACATTCGCGATTTCGATTGTAAAGGAACGCACCAATGGAACCTTTGAGCGTTTGCGCGTCGGCCCGATTGGACTTGCTCATATTCTCGCAGGTAAAGGCCTCGCGTGCTTTATAACTTGTGCCCTGATGACCTGCGCCCTCTATGCCCTTGCAAGGGCAATTTTCAAAATGCCGATAGGCAGCCTGCCGCTTTTTATCCTCGCGGTAACCTGCACACTGTTATGCTTTGTCGGCCTTATGATGTTTATATGCACATTGGGACGCACCGAGCAAAGCGTCGGCGCAGCGGGATGGTCCATACTTATGATTATGGGTATGCTCGGCGGTGCTATGTTGCCGCTTATTTTTATGCCGTCATGGCTGCGACCGTTCAGCCACATCAGTCCCGTTAAATGGAGTATCTTCGCCATCGAAGGCGCCATCTGGCGCAACTTCGCACTCGTGGAAATGGTAACCCCCTGCCTGATTTTACTGTCAATCGGAACCGCCGCCTTCCTGCTCGGCGTAGTTTCCCTCCGAAGACAGGATAAATAAATCTGAAAAAGGAGATGCACAATGGTAAAGAATCTGGTTTCAATCTTAGTAATCCTGATGATTTTATTGCTCGCATGGGTGTTATATAGTTCAACAACTGATGTGTCTATCGTTATAAACGGAGAGCCCATCACCGGCCCTCTCGCACCGGCAATTGGAATTTGGAAATTGATGTTGGCAATAGTCATCCTCTTTTCTGTCGCGATACTCCTCGCTTTTGTCTTCGCCGGCGTCGGCCTTGTCGTTTTGGGCGTTCTGGCGATGGTGGGGCTTATACTTGTGGCTGTTGCTCTTCCTTTCCTCCTGCCGCTGCTAATCCCATTGTTCATCGTCTGGGCATTTTGCGCACTTTTATTCGGACATAAAAAGACTCCAACCGGATAAAAATTTGGCTTCGTTTGGGTTCGTTTTTGTGAGTTCATTGTTCGTGGTTCGTAGTTGTTAGTTGTTGTCGAGCAAAGAGTTAAGCTCGTTTTTGGCATTTTGGAAATTGGGTTCGTTTCGCATAATTAACTTCATTTTGATTGATTTTTCCGGTCAGCGCAGAAAATCTCTGTGCAGCCACAGAGGGCACAGAGAAAAAAAAGAGAAGTAACTTATAAACAGTATTAATTTGGTTATTGGTAACCACTCATTAGGAATTCCTTTCAAAACTATCCCCCCGCTACTTCGCAAAGGCGAAGTAAAACGACGGGGGTAGGCGAAGTATCGCCTTATATAATTGGAGGGACTTGCGCGAATGATGCGAAAAATGTAATCGTCGCTCGTCGTTAGTCGCTAGTAACTCGATATAGGAAAAGGAGTAAGAATTTTTTTAAAAAAATGGATTTTAGGAAAAGAGTACCTGCGCATTTGATTGATTCTTTAGTTGCGATTATAAACTGCTTAAATTATCTCAATAAAACTCAACTGCTCGCTAGAAAGCTCTTGAAATAATTGGGATTATCGAGTATAATACCATCCCCAAACAGGGGACATATGATAAACAGCATAAAAGTAAGTGAATAACAAAGTCGTTCTTGCCTTGATAATATAAGTTTAGGGCATAAGAATTCAACTATGACAGACCTTTTTGCAACAGAGACCTTATATCTGAATTATCAGCCAAAGCAGGCTCCTAATTTTAATCCTGACTCAATAGTGCTGACAAAAGGCAGTCGTCAAACCCCACAACAGCGCGATTTCATACAGGCAATTTGCAGTCTATATCCTAAAGCACCGGTTATTGAGAGATTTGACATACCCCACAATCGCTTTGATATTGGCGGCTGCGATCCCATGGAGGCGCATTACAAAGGTAAAAAGACGTTAGTATTCGGAGTACATAAAAGCGCTCTTAGATTCAGCGATGAAGATAGCAATGCCTGTCCAAATTACTGGCATTTTTCGCCATACGGTTTCTGCCCTTACGATTGCCAGTATTGCTATCTCGCAGGCACACCAGGCGTAAAATTCTCACCAACAGTAAAAATATTCGTAAATATCGGCGAAATTCTTAGCCAGATTGCCGGTGTTGCTTCCAAGTTATCTGAACCCACAGCTTTCTATTTAGGCAAACTTCAAGACGGGCTGGCACTTGACCCGCTCACTGGATATTCGCGTATGATGGTTTCTTTTTTCGCTCAGCAGAAGTATGCGAAACTTATTCTGCTAACTAAAAGCGCCAATGTAGACAACCTTCTTGACATTGACCATCAAGGCCAGACCATCCTTTCGTGGAGTTTAAATCCCTCTGAAATTTCCGCCGTTTTTGAGTCGAATGTACCATCTCCCAGCGAAAGAATTGCTGCAATGCGAAGATGTGCAGATGCAGGCTATCCTTTGCGGGCCGTGATAATGCCAATAATTCCTATTGATGGGTGGCAAAATATATACACCCGCTTTTTAGAGAATCTTTTGGAGTCGGTACCACTTACTCGTATAACCCTGGGGCAAATCTGCAGCTATTCAGGGGCTTTACAACTTACCGAACGTAAATTGGGCAGGAATAATCCTATCTCAAGTATGCTCGAAAAAAACAAATCCAAAGATGGCCGAATTCGCTTCCCAATAGAATTAAGGATTGAAGTCTACAGATACCTGGTTGATACGACAAGAAAACTGCAGCCCCATTTGCAGATCGGTTTATGCATGGAAGAGGCTGACACCTTCAAGGCGTTGGATATGCAGAACTCTATCGGCTGCTGCAACTGCGTGCTCTGATGTTAAATAATCATCTGCATGAACACATCTAAAATTAGCTAAGAACATAAGGTCAATTCATTTTTGAACCAGTTTAGAAAGGGAGAAAAGTGGCTAACTCTTTATTGGAATTTGGGGCTATTCTACCGCCTTTACTTGAACAACAGATTTCTCCACCATATAGAATTGTTGCACGCCACCTTGCTTATCTTCAAAAGTGGCGAGAGTATTTGTTGTGGATGTGGACAGGTGATACAGATAAGAACACAGATAAGACAAATGTCCAACGGTCGGTCGACGAGTTTCTCTCCACAATTCTGCTCATAGACTTTGTTGGGCGTTCATATCCTACGATGATTCCAACTGTTGAGGAAGTTCTAAAAATTATTAAAAAACCCACCGCTTTTGACCTCTGTGAGGCGGTTTACAATCAAGTATCTTGCAAACTACTCAAAGCAGTATTTAGTCCCAATAGTTTGATAGGCCCGATGATAGAGCCTCTAAAAAATGTGGAATTATCATCTTTAAATAATATCTCAGAAGTTGTCGAAACCTTATATGGTTCTCGAATACTAATTACTCTCTTGGGCGACTTTCACCAATTATGCTTAGAGTATCCAGTTGCAGACAAAACGGTTTGCAAAAAAAGCTCAGGCCGCCATGGAAAAGGCATATATTACACTCCGGCTGCCCTAGTAGATTACATTGCGTTCCATACCCTTAGGAAGGTTTTTCATAAATTAGCACCAGAGCAGATTAAATACTTGCGAATTTTTGACCCTTCCTGTGGTTATGGAGTTTTTTTAATAGCATCTTTTCGCTTTATACTTGAGTGGTTCAGAACATCATCTCGCCTTTCATTACAGGAAAGCCTTGAACTTCTTGAATCTATGATTCATGGCATAGACATAGATGAATGCGCAGTTCACTGGACACATAAATTACTTCTACTAACGGTTTTGGATTTTTATATCCACAAAGGTATAAGCAATGATGATATTCGAAACCTAAAGATACCAAACCTCGTGGAGAATATCATTTGCAGGGACTTCCTTGAGGAGCAGCCTTTAAAAAACGAGGCCTACCACATAATCATCGGCGGCCCTCCCTTTGTCCGGGTGCAGGAACTTTATAAATCGGACGCTGTAAAGGTAAACAGTTATAAGCGGAGTTATGAAACGGCAAAAGAGGGACAGTTTGACCTGTATATGCTTTTTATCGAAAGAGCGATTAAACTATTAGTCGATCAGGGCCATTTAAGCATGAGTGTGTCTAACACATTTTTGCGATCTGGAAGTGGTCGCGCACTTCGCAAATTAATCACAGACAAATGTGCTATCCGTGAAATTATCGAATTCGAGGACAATAAATTATATCCCAATGCCTCAGCTCAGATTGCTGCAATTATGCTCCAGAAAACCACCAAGAGGAATACTACAAGGCACGTTTTTGTTAAAGGAAGAGGGGGCTTGCGCAGAAAATTAAGCGGAATTGGTAAGCAGGATGGCAATGCATTTTTGCAGATTCGGGAACTGTCTGCTACAGCGTGTGCTTCAGAAGATTGGAGTTTGAAGTCTGAAAGTGAGGCGAATCTGTTGGGTAAAATTGAGTCGGTAGGTATTCAACTCGGTAAGTTGCCAATCTCGATCCGTTTTGGTACGGCAACAGGAGCAGACAAAGTATTCCTGTTAAAAAATGTTGATCATTTAGATTCAAAAAAGGTATTAGCGGAGAGTCGTTTTCTGGATGATATATTTGTGTTGGAATCGTCGATTTTAAGGCCAGTATTACGCGGCCGCCATATTAGGGAATATACCACTCCGAAACCTAAAACGCTGTGCATATTCCCATACGACGAAGCCGGAAACCTAATAGCTGAAGACGAGCTACGGGTAAAATTTCCTTGTACATATAGGTACTTAAAATGCTGTCAATCTTATCTCCGTTCAAGAAAGTTGAAACATAATCAACCTTGGTATGCATTCCGCAGTGAACACGTTTCTGATGTGACACGAAGCCCAAAGATTATTGCAAGTGCAGTTAACTCCGGCGGCGGTTTTGCCTTAGATCAGGGGCAACATCTTTTCTGTAACAATAGCGTCATACTCATACGGCCGGATGAAAAAATCGTTAACCCTTATTTTTTACTTGCTGTTCTCAACAGCAAAGTATTCTGGACTTGGGCTCAACATCGAATGCCAACCTTAGGTTCAGGTTGGCGATCCTATCGAGTCAGTACGCTTCGCAATTTTCCTATACCTACTTTATTACATAGTCAGTATAACCAGTTGTTTAAGGATGTAGTTGATCTTGCTGCCAAATTGTTAAATGAAAAACTCAATGAAAGGGATCGGATAAGCACACTATCCTCAATTGACAATATAGTCAGTTATCTATATGGCATCAAAACCAAAAACTATTAGCCGACATTTGTTTGCAGCAGTTTTTCTGCGATTTGGGAAGCGGCGTGTTTGTTCGCGACGGCCTTGCAGCGCTCCGCCATTTGTTTTCGCTTTTCCCCGTCTTTCATCAGTTCTTCCAACTCCGCCCACAGCCGCCTGGTCATATCTTCACGCTGGGGCACATCATCCACTATAACCGCGGCGCCGACATCGACGAGCTTGCCCGCGTTCAAGTACTGGTGCCTGTCTTTATGATACGGGTAAGGTATACAAATACTCGGCACGCCGGCCGCTGCGTATTCAGCCACACTGACCGCCCCGCTTCTGCCGACCACCAAATCCGCAGCCGACAACAGGTCCGGCATATCATCGAAATAATCCACAACCTTAGCCGCTGTTTTCGCGCCGACATATCTTTCCTGCACCTTTTTGAAATTGGCGCGTCCGGCCAAATGAACGATTTGCCAATCGCCCGCGAAGCCTGCCAAATTCCCCAGAAGCGAACTAACGGCCTGGTTAATATTCTCCGAGCCGCTCGATGCCCCGGTTATAAGCAAAATCTTTTTGCCTTTTTCGAGACCAAGTTGTTCTATTGTCTTTTCCGGCTGCGGATTATCGAAGCCGCTTCGCAGCGGACAACCCACAACATCCACCTTAGCCGCATTCTTGCCGAAGCATCGCTTAGTATCTTCGAACTGCACGAAAATTTTATCTGCCCAGCGGGCTATTGCTTTATTCGACCTTCCCGGCGTGATATCGACATTCACAAGCACAACTGGAATTTTGAGTCTATGTGCGGCAAGACAGACCGGCGCCGACACAAAGCCGCCGATGCCGATTACAACAGTATTTTCATTTTCAATAAATGCCCGTTTGGCAATTTTGAAACTATCCAGAAACGAAGTGCAAAAGCTGACCAGTTTACTTGGCCTGATGGAAAAGCCGCAGGCCGGCAAGGCAGTAAATTCGAAGCTGGTTTCAGAAAGGATTTGCGAATCGATATCACGGCTGCTGCAGAAAAAATGTATCTTCGCTTTCGGTTCGAGAGCGATTATTCTTTCCGCTATCGCAAGAGCGGGATAAATATGCCCCCCTGTCCCCCCGCCGGCAAAGAAAAAACATCTTTCTCCCATTATTCTTCCTCGCTCCTTTGCCATAACTGTTTGCCTAACTTTGGAGCGTCGGCGACTTTAGCGGGCTCTTCGGCGGATTGTTTAGCGATATTGAGCAGCACTCCAACGGCAACTGCCGACAGCAGCATACTTGTTCCGCCTGCGCTTACAAACGGCAGCGGTATGCCCTTTGTCGGCAGCACAACCGTTACCACGCCGATGTTCAGAGCCGCCTGGATGCCTACCGCCAAAACAATACCGGCAGCTAATAATTGGCCGAAGCGGTCACGGCACCGCACAACCACCAGAATTCCCAGCCAAATAAAAATAATGAATAACAAAATTATCACCGCGGTCCCAATGAAGCCGAGCTCTTCGCCTATGATAGCAAAGATAAAATCAGTCGTATCTTCCGGCAAATGGCCGTATTTGCAAATACCTTTGCCCAGTCCTTTGCCCCACAATCCGCCAGAGCCGAGCGCAATCAGCGACTGGTTGGCCTGATAACCAGCCGAGTCAGCCAATCCCTCCGGCCTCAGAAAAGCGATGATTCGCTGCAGCTTGGCAGGTGAGCGGAGCAAAGCGGCGATAAAAGCAATAACAGCGAATGGTATGGGGGTAAGAATATGCCACCATTTTACCCCGGCGATTATCAATATCAGAAAACTCAAAAGCGATACGAATACCGCTGTGCCGAAATCTTCGATGATTATTAATCCGGCTACTACGGCTATGACAAGGCAAATCGGAACAAAAACTTGCCGGTATAACTGCATACTATCGCTGAACTTGTCGCAAAACGCAGCAATGAAAAAGATAAGCACCCATTTTGCCAGCTCTGAAGGCTGAAAACTTATAGTAATCGGCCCGGCTGGGATTCTGAGCCAGCGGCGGGCCTGATTTATCTCTGTGCCGAACTGCGGAAACAAAACGAGTATAAGCAGCGCTATACTAATGACTAACAGATAGGGAAGCGGAGATTCAAGCCAGCCGGCGGTTAAAGCGAGCCTGCGGTAATTGAAGAAAGAGACGGCATAAAGAATCACGCAGGCAATGGGGAAAAACAGGATTTGTCTTAAGGCTGGAAAATCATAAAATCTTCGTAAGTCGAGGTCCTGACCGACATTAACGCCGGCGGAGAAGACAAATACCGTGCCGAGGGCCATTAAGATAACGACGACCGCTGCGATATACTCGTGGAGCGAATTAGTTTTTGTTGTTGTAAGCACTTAATTATAAAGTAGTTAGATAAAACCGGTTATACAAACTGAGCGGGTTTCTCAGAGTTTATCTTCGGCTTGCAAGGGCTGATTACAGCAAAAATTGTCGTATTGGGGAGTGTTAAGATGCGGTGATTGGGAAAGATGGGATAGCACCAAACGCGCATGTTCGTGTTTTAAAATGGTAGAAAATGGTAAAAAGTTGTAAAAGATTGCTAAAAATGTACGCAAAAGTGAGACAAAATGCGCAGAAATGGTCGAAAATTGCAGGGAATTTTTTACCCCCCTGCGCAAATTGTTCGAAACGAACAGTTGATTAAATTAATAAAGATTTTCTGCCGGTGAACGATTGGAAATATTAACTCTCTCGAACTAAGATTTTCAAGTTAGCTTACCGAAAGCGTTCTGGCGAGACACTCGCAATTGACAACTAAGACTCTTGTCAATTGCTTCGATTTTTTCAAGTTTGGGAAAAAATGAATCAGATTTTAGTTTCTGGTTTTTCTAATAAAGAACAGGCCAACCGCCAGCAGGGCGATTGTAGTTGGCTCCGGGGTCATATAGGTTCTGAAACACGCGTCTGCGTTGTCGGTTGAAAGATTGAACAGCCGCCATCCGCCGGGGTCCTGCAACAGCCATAATCCGCCCGATGGGTAAGGATTAGTAGTATTTTGAAAATACCATGAAATATTCGGGCTGTGATAATCCGGGTCATCCGCTTCGACGTATAATCCGTAAAGTGTGCCCTGTGTCAGGGAAATGCTCTGCGATGCGAAATCGAATGTTGTCCAGCCGCCATACATCCCTATGTCCGGAATAGTAACCGAGCCAAGGGAATTAATGACGGGGTCACCCTCTATCGTCACCTCAACTATAGAGACGGTAGCCGGAATAACAGTCGGATAGGCGGAACCCAGTCTCAAATCAACGTGGTCAAGATTACCGCTTATGCCCGGCGTGAAGGTCTGCATGGGAATATTCGTCGC
This sequence comes from Phycisphaerae bacterium, assembly GCA_028714855.1. Taxonomy (NCBI): domain Bacteria; kingdom Pseudomonadati; phylum Planctomycetota; class Phycisphaerae; species Phycisphaerae bacterium. Next base: position 68,271 of record JAQTLP010000003.1, read on the forward strand.
ATATACGCCTGTGGCGCCGGCATACGTTTCCTGCGACTGGTCCAGGACAACCACCGGTGAACCATACGAGACAGTACAAGCCAAGAAAGATATAACAACAATAACAGCTGCAACATACTTATTCATATTTTCTCCTCCTGGAGTCCATGGTTTTTTCTTCGAAATATACCAATCGCCCCAAAACCAAGCAGAAGTAACGTCGCCGGCTCGGGGACACCATTGATGCGGAAAGCGGGCATATCGCTGTATCCACCTGACGTTTGCCAATTGTTATTGCTGAAGCGACAGTTGCCAGTAAGAGCAGGCGCTGCATATTTCCACAATACCTGACCGTTCGACTGCGCCGAAACACAAACCCAATAACTGCTGCCTACAGTTAAAACCAAGCTATTTGCAAAGTCGGCGGTTACTATGGCGGCGTCATTAGGCGCCGTCAACTGGGCGGTCTGAAGGACTGTTCCAGGTCTTTCCAAATTATCCGTCATAATTGTCACATCAACAACGGCTGATACGGAGTATGAGTCTAATGCCACGTCGATTGTGTCAACGTAAAGGTCAGTTACATTCGGGACAGTGAATCTCGCTCCGATATCTATCTCGCCCCACGGGCTGGATGGGCCGCCTATAGCATAGGCATAGGTCGGGTTGAAAGTATTACTGACCGGGATGGTCGAGTAAATTACCGCCGCGTGCCCCGGAACGGCAGCGGATAAAATCAGGCCAACACCAAATATTACGACGATTCTTTTAAGCATGTTTATTTTCCTTTCTGAAGAGTGTAATTATGTTTTTTTATCCTTCGGCTGTGAAGCAACTGACGAATGTGTAAACATTTTATTCGCGGTTGTTGCGTATTTGGAAACGTAAGGAACGTTCCACGATGTGATAACGCCGCAGGAACAGATGGGCGGAAACAATACCGCCCACAAAGCAGACACCACCTTTTTGAGCACCTACTCCTCCTCTACTTCACAACGCAGCCATCTAACAATGCCGCAGCAGTATTTTGCGACAAACTGCTGCTTATCGATATACTAAGATTATCATTTTGCTTCTCAGATGTCAATCAAAAACGCGACTGCCCGTTTAGATTTGAGCCATTCCGCCATCGACGAAGAATTCTGTGCCGGTGATGAGTGCGATTTTCCCTGTCAGTTTTCTCGAGATAATGCCCTGTTGAGGTATTGTCGTGAAGCGGTCCTAAAGTGAACCGGCGAGGTAATGCGGGCAGGAGATATTTTGCTTGACTTTTGGGGTTTATTTTGGGACAATAAATATCACTAAACTAATTTCAGGAGGAGATAAAATGAGACGAAAAACAAATCTTTATATTTTTGCGGTGATTTGGTGTTTGCCGGTATGTGTGATCGCGGCGGAGGCGTGGATGCCGGAATGGGCGAAATGGGTCGCCTCGGACGGCATAGCCGGTGATGCTTTCGGCAGCTCGGTTTCAATCAGCGGAGATTATGCCATTGCCGGGGCGGCCAACGATGACGACAATGGAAACGAATCCGGCTCGGCGTATGTGTTCAGCAGGGTACGGTGCCCGGCTTCAGACTTAAATGGTGATTGCTTTATTGATTTTAAAGATCTTGCCATATTGAGCGGAGAGTGGCTGGAAGGTTTTTGACGAACCGTAATATAAGGAAATACTGCTCTGGTTCGCTAAAGCTACGGGGGATAAAATATAGTTAGATTTGTGCCATTCCGCCATCGACGAAGAGTTCGATGCCGGTGATGAAACTACTGTCGCCGGAGGCGAGAAATAGGACAGCGGAGGCAAACTCATCGGGCTCGCCGATCCGGCCAAGGGGAATAGAGGCGGCAATACCATCTATTGCGGACAGACAACGTTGGGACAGAAAATAAAAAGGGCCGGGAGCAGAAACTCACGACCCATTATCCAACAACACAAGTTGGAGTTTATTTTCTTCGTTTTCGCAGCAGAACCAAAAGGCCCAAACCTAACAGAGCAATTGTCGCCGGCTCAGGAATTACCATGAAACCGTTAATAGGCAGGTGCATAGAACCTGACCAATCCCGAGGGTCAATCCAGCCGTAGACTGTAACAGCGCCGAATTCATCAGTTGTAGCCTTGAAACCGGACCTGCAAATGTTTTCACCAAGATGGCAGCCGTCATCTTCAGCTATCAAAGTGGCAGGTGGTTTGGTCAATAACTCTTTGTATAGCCCACAAGGCATATAGGAGCCCCCTGTGCCGGGTGTAGTCAGACCATAGCCACCATAAGGAGGTTCTTCGGGAATGCTGCCATCGTAACCATGGCTGAGAAGCCATTCCATCGGATTGGTTTGGCTCCAAGCTATGAATTTGGAATCCGGGTTGTCCGAGTTACAAGACCAAACTTTTCTTTCTTCCATGGCCCAAATAGAAAAACCATACGTCGTATCAGGGTCCAAGTTGCTGAATGTGAACCTCACGTAGTTCATCCCAAAGCCCAAGCCGGTCGGCGAATACTCACCCGTTCCGGTAATGCCAGCCCAACCGCCGCTGCGGTTACGTGCCATACCAGCATGAATAGGCGGAGCCCCTACCTGATATTTATACACGTCAAATTCCACTACCGGATTCTCCCATGACAACCCTCCCATATCGAAAGTCTTAGTTACCGGTCCAGTCCAGTCCCTACTAAATAACCAAGGCTCCCACCCGTACTTCTCCGTAGGTGCATCATAACAATCAATGTCAACCTTCAAAGGATTATCCGCTCTTATTGGTGATGCCGGTGCCGGTGTGCTCAACAAAACTATAATTAACGCAATGCTTAGAACAATTAACCTGTTATACATAATCCACCTCTCCTTTCCCACTTTTAAAAAGTTGGAAAACATTTCTTTTCTTGGCCACAAAGCCAAAAAATTTCCTCCCGTGATTAGACACGCATCCATAATTCAGCAGCGGGTGTGGATTCGGCCGGTTACACACCGGCCGACCGTCGCCATATTACGTAAGCCCGTCTAACACGATTTTTTTTGGAGATGTAGTTAGTCCTCTTCTTTGTGGAATATATATTAAAGAATCCGCAAATTCGCTTAATTCACCGGTAATTCTACCAGAAGCACCCATCTCCCTGTCAAGGGAAATTTTTATTGGATTTCAAAAAGACAGTCCTGCAACAACAACAGCAAATCGAAAGTCATTTTAACGGTGCGTGACGCTGTTTAGATTTGAGCCATTCCGCCATCGACGAAGAGTTCGATGCCATTGACGAAGCTGCTGTCGCCGGAAGCGAGAAAGAGGACGGCGGAGGCAAACTCATCAGGCTCGCCGATTCGGCCGAGTGGAATAGAGGCGGCGATGTCGGCTTTGAACTGAGGGATTTGTTCTTCCGTCGGCGCGAGTGCGCGCAGGCCAGCCGTATCGGTCGGTCCGGGGCTGACGACGTTGACGCGAATATTGCGAGACTTGAGGTCAAGCGCCCAACATCGGGCAAAGGAACGGACGGCGGCCTTGCTTGCGCTATAGACGCTGAAGGCGGGTGTACCCGTCGATGCAGCGATAGAGGCGTTGAGAACAATCGAAGAGCCATCGCGAAGCAGAGGAAGGGCTTTTTGAACGGTGAAGAGAAGACCTTTGACGTTCATGTCGAAGGTCTTGTCGAAATGCTCCTCGGTGATTTCGCCGAGGGGGACGAATTCGCCCCAGCCGACGTTGGCGAAGAGGATGTCGAGGCGGCCTTTCTGCTTTTTGATGGTTTCAAAGAGGCGGTCGAGGTCGGCGAGTTTGGAGACGTCACCCTGTATGCCAACGGCATTTGAGCCGATATCCTTTACGGCGGCGTCGAGTTCGGCCTGACGGCGGCCAGTGATAAAGACGAATGCGCCTTCGGCGACGAATCGCTTGGCGGTCGCGAGGCCGAGGCCGCTGCTGCCGCCGGTGATTAGTGCGATTTTTCCTGCCAATTTCTGCGACATAATAATGCTCCAAAGAATTCTGCAAATCCTATCCGTGTATTTTCCTTAAATAGCGGTCAGATGTCAAGACGCAGGCGGAAACTGCGATTTTGAGGATTTTTGGCACCAGAAAGATTCTTTGAAAATTGAGAGATTTCTATTGCCCATCAGTTGCGACGTATATAGTTTATATATTAACAGTTTAGCCGAAGAGAATTTAATATGCCGCTAAAAGAAGAATTGAAGTTAAAAAAGGGATTCGAGACAGCCGAACACGAAGCTTTGCTGAACATCTACTATACGGCAAACCTGCTCAAGAAACACGCTGATGTGTTTTTTAAGACTTTCGGCCTAACGGATATCCAGTTTAATGTTATGATGCTCATTGCCTACCAAGCCGGCGAAGAAGGCGGTCTGAGCCAGGCGCAATTAAGTAATATGATGCTTGTCAACCGCGCCAATATCACGACGCTTATAGACAGAATGGAAAAGGCATCGCTTGTTATACGTACCAGCGCTTGCGATGACAGGCGCACCAATATAATCAAACTGACCGCACAAGGGGAAAAACTATTCGCAAAGGCAGAACCATTCTATCTGGAGCAGGTAAAGCAGATAATGTCCAAGGCCAGCCAAGCTGAACAGAAAAAGCTAATGGCACTGCTTGAAAAGGTAAGAGGCAATTTAAGGCAGTAAATCTCCGGAGGGAAAACGAACCAGCATTATTAGGCAGGCGGTGGTTTAGTAACAATTGTGGACAAGGACCTGAAAAACAAGACGCTCGGCGAGCTCGAGAGTATAGTCGAAAATTCCGGCCAGAAGAAATATCTGGCCAAATACATTTTCACGTTTATTCACCGCAAGGGAGCCGCTGAAATATCGGATATAAGCCCACTAAGCAAGGCCTTTCGAGCTGAGCTGGCGAAGCAGGGCTACTATATTTCTCATCTGAAAACGGAACAGATGCTGGCCGATACGGAGGGGACCAAAAAATATCTTTTCGAGCTAAGCGACGGCGAACGAATCGAAACGGTGCTTTTAGCCGACGGCAATCGCAAGACGCTGTGCGTCTCAACGCAGGCGGGGTGTTCGATGGACTGCGCATTCTGCGCGACCGCGAAGCTGAAATTCCGAAGAAACCTTACGGCGGCGGAGATAGTCGACCAGGTGAATGTCATCGAAGGAGAAAATGGAAGGATAAGCAACGTTGTCTATATGGGGATGGGTGAGCCGCTGCAGAATTACGAGGCGGTTTTGAAATCGGTGCGGATACTGAATCATCCGGAGGGAAAAAATATCGGCATCCGGCATTTAACAGTCAGCACGTGCGGAGACGCTGAGGGCATCCGGAAACTTGCGAGAGAGGACATTCGTCCGCGACTGGCGATATCCTTGAACGCGCCGGTCGATGCGCTGCGAAACAAGATTATGGCAATCAATAAAAAATATTCAATCGCAGAGCTGTTTGCTGCGGTGAAGGATTACCAGGCGAAGACGAGAGAGCGAGTTACATTCGAATACGTGCTGATAAAGAAGTTAAATGACTCCAAGCTGCACGGTCAAATGCTGGCTAAATTGGCTCGGCAGGTGAAATGCAATGTGAACCTGATCGAGTACAATCCTCATCCGCACTGTCTTTTTGAAGCGAGCGACAGGGAGACAATAAAACGGTTTACGCAAGTGCTGGAAGAAGCCGGTATTGAAACAACCATCCGTTTTAAAAAGGGGCGGAAGATAAAGGCGGCGTGCGGGCAATTGGGGGCGGATATGATAGGAAAAATTTAGAATTGAGAATTTAGAATTTCCGAAGATAAACTTCGCAGAAATGGCAAAGAAATTACCACTTGACTATTAAGACTTGCATTCATAAACTCGCCAGTTTGTTTGATCGGGATTTAAGGAAGGTTGGTTAGATGAAAGAAGCAATTACAAAAGCTGACGCCCTGATAGAGGCGATGGAATATATCGGGCGGTTTCGCGGCAAAATCGTGGTCGTGAAACTGGGCGGGAGCATCCTCGACGAGACGTGTCTGCAGAAGAAGCTCCTGACAGACATAGCGTTTATGGCGACGGTCGGGATTCGGCCGATTATCGTGCACGGCGGCGGAAAAGCGATTACAAAGGCGATGGACGAGGTCGGCATCGAGGCGACGTGGGTGCAGGGACGACGATATACCGACGAGCGGACGCTGACAATCGTGGAGCATACGCTTGTGCATAAAGTCAACACGCCGATATGCAATATGCTCGGAGAGCTGAACTGCAAAGTGATGGCACTGCATACGCTGAGCAGCTGCGTGTTGTTTGCAGAGGTGCTGCGACTGGCCGGCGAGAACGGACGTAAAATTGACCTCGGACTGGTCGGCGATGTCACGGATGTAAATTCGGAACTGTTGAAGACGCTGTGTGCCGATGGGATAATACCGGTCATTGCGTCGGCAGCGAAAGACAGAGCAGGCGGGCGATTAAATGTCAACGCTGACAGCGCGGCGGGCAAGGTCGCCGGCGGGGTCGGGGCCGAGAAGCTCGTCGTTGTGAGCGATACTCACGGGGTACGAAAGGACATCAATGACCCTGAAAGCACGATATCGAGTCTTAATGAGGCACAAATTAAGGAGATGATTGACGCAGGCATTATCGGCGACGCGATGCTGCCGAAGGTCGAGGCGTGCCTGATGGCACTGGGCGCCGGAGTAAAGAAGGCGCATATTATTGACGGCCGAATTGAACATTCGCTGCTGTTGGAAATTTATACAGACAAGGGTGTTGGAACGGAGATAATAAAGAATTGAGAGCAATTATGACAACGGAAGAAACAATTAGTTTGTTTGATAAATATGTTATCGGCAATTACAGCCGGCTGCGCCGTGTTATTGTCCGCGGCGAAGGGTGTTACTTTTTTGACGCGGACGGGAACAAAATACTGGATATGTTTCCAGGATGGGCGGTCAGTGGGATAGGTCACTGCCATCCGAAGGTGGTTGAGGCGATTCGCAAGCAGGCGGGGGAATTGCTGCACATGGATAATACCTTTTACACCGAACAGCAGGGGCAGCTTGCACAAATGCTGAGCGAGCGGGCGTTCGGGGGCAAGAGTTTTTTCTGCAACAGCGGCGCTGAAGCAAACGAAGCTGCGCTGAAACTGGCCCGGCTATACGCGGGCGGCGGGAAATATAAATTTATTACGGCTGAAGGGAGCTTCCACGGGCGGACATTCGCGACCGTGACGGCGACGGCCCAGCCGAAATATCACGAGGGTTTTCTGCCGCTACTGCCGGGGTTTGCTTATGTGCCGTTCAATGACATCAAGGCACTGGAGTCGGTGTTCAGTGATGAGGTCGCGGCGGTTATGGTCGAGCCGATTCAGGGCGAAGGCGGAATAAACGTCGCCACGAAAGAGTATCTGCAGGCGATTCGGCAGCTGTGCGATGAAAAAGGCGCGGTGATGATACTCGATGAGGTGCAAACTGGAATGGGACGGACGGGGAAATGGTTCGCATATCAGCATTTTGATGTTGAGCCGGACATAATGACGCTGGCGAAGGCGCTTGGCGGCGGCGTGGCGATAGGGGCGATGATGGCCAAAGAAGAGCTGGCGGCGAAGCTGGTTCCGGGCAAACACGCATCGACGTTCGGCGGCAACTGCCTGGCGTGCGCGGCGGGGATTGCGGTGATTGAGGCGATAGAAGAAGACAATCTCCTGGAAAACGCGGCCAATATGGGGCGGTATGCACAGGAGAAACTCAACGAGCTGAAACAAAAACATTTCATCATCGACCACGTTCGCGGAATCGGTTTGATGATTGGGATTCAATTGAAAGGCCCCGGAAAAGAAATAGTCGAAAAATGCCTGGAGAAAGGGCTGCGGATAAACTGTACCCACGAGAGCGTCCTGCGGATGATGCCGGCAATGATTGTTACGAAGGAAGAAATCGACCAGACGGTCGATATTATCGACGGGGTTTTAAGCGAGAGCGGAAAATGAAAAACTTTATCTCGATAAGTAAATGTTCTGCTGAGGAATTGCGAGAGCTGTTAGATGAAAGTGCGGAGCTGAAGAAATTGTACAAAGGCGGCGGGCGGGACGCCTGCCTAACGGGCAAGGTGCTGGCGATGCTTTTCGAGAAGCCGAGCCTGCGGACGCGAATCAGCTTTAGTGTCGCGATGACGGACCTCGGCGGCAGCGCGATTTATGTCAAGCCGGAAGATATCGGCGGTATCGGCAAGCGCGAGCCGGTGAAAGATATGGCGCGGGTGCTGAGCCGATATGTGGATGGGATAATGGCGCGGACGTTCGAGCACAGCGTTGTCATCGAGCTGGCAGAATTCGCGACGGTGCCGGTGATAAATGCGCTAACGGACTGGTCACATCCGTGCCAAGCGATGGCGGACGTGCTGACGATAAAAGAGCATCTGGGGCGACTCGAAGGCGTCAAGGTCGCATACATCGGGGACGGCAATAACGTGGCGCGGTCGCTGGCGTTTGCGTGCGCTAAGCTCGAAATGAAAATAGTTATCGCGGCACCGAAAGGATATGAGCTTGAGGCTGAGACAATCAAAACAACCAATCAGATATCGGCAGGCAGCGTCGAGCAGGTAAATGACCCGAAGCAGGCCGTTAGCGGGGCTGATATAATTTACACCGATACGTGGGTGAGCATGGGGCAGGAGAAAGAAAAGAAAAAACGCATCAAGGATTTCAAGGGTTTTCAGGTCGATGCCAAACTGGTCAAATTAGCAGGCAGCGGCGTTAAGGTTATGCACTGTCTGCCAGCGTATCGCGGGCTTGAGATTACCGATGAGGTTGTCGAGTCGAAAAATTCGATTGTTTTCGACCAGTCTGAAAACCGCCTGCATTTTCAGCGTGCACTGCTCAAAAAACTAATAAGCTGACGAAACACTGATTCGATGAAACAAAAAATTCTCGTTGCGACTACGAATCCTGGGAAGATTGCGGAACTGAGGGCGATGCTGGATTTGGATGTCGAGTGGGCGGGGCTGGCGGATTTTCCAAACATAAATGAATTAAAAGAGGACGGCGAAACGTTCGCAGAGAATGCACGCAAGAAGGCTGCCGGATACGCAAAGCAAACAGGGCTGTGGACGATAGCGGATGATTCGGGGCTGGTGGTCGATGCACTGGGGGGACAGCCGGGGGTGAGGAGCGCGAGGTTTTCAGGTGCGAAAGATAAAGAGAGGACGCTTCTCGACCATAAGAATATGGCTAAAGCGCTGAAGCTGCTTGAGGGAACACCAAAAGAAAAAAGGACGGCGAGATTTGTGTGCTGTCTGTGTCTTGCGAGCCCAGAAAAAATTCTGATTGAGACGGAGGGAAAACTCGAAGGCAGTATAGCTGAAAAGGAAACAGGAACCAACGGCTTCGGGTATGACCCGATTTTTTTCGTGCCGAGATTGGGAAAAAGTGTTGCACAACTTACCCGCGAAGAGAAAAATGCGATAAGTCATCGCGGCAACGCCATTCGAAAATTAAAACCCTTATTAGCAAAATTGATATAAAAGAGAACGATACTCAAAAAGCAAATACTTTAAAAACCAATTACGAAAGGGACTGAGAATGAAAAATGCAAAAACAGTGATGGTTATCGTAATGGCTGCCGTGCTGAGCTTAGTGCTTTGCGGCGCAGCTTTTCCCAAAAAGCCAGATTGCAAGAAAACAGTGGAGACATTTCTGGCAGGCGTACTCAAAGGGGAAATCGATAAATCCTATGACGAAATTATTCCTGAATCTCTGAAGGAAGCCAAGCCGCAGGAGGTTCAGGCTTTAAAATCACAAACAAAAACAACTCTTGATGCGCGCGGCAAGTTATTGGGTTATGAGTTTGTAAAACAGCAACAATACGGAGATTGCATCGTTCGGCTGGTCTATATACTTAAGACCGAGCATATGCCTATTACATGGGAGTTTTACTTTTATAAGGCATCCTCGGACTGGATCCTTGTAAACATCAAATACAGTGATGAGTATGACTTGTTAGTGGATAAATGAGAGAAAATAATTAATAGACCATAAAGTAAAACTGACCTTAACCATATTTACTCAAAGAGAGTATCCTGAAAAAGGGGGAAAGTTGATTTTTCTTGACAGTTCTGCAATCTGTTTGTATTTGTCCATTTCTAAATTTTGTTAAGGAATCATCGATTAATACACGATAAAGGATATTTAGCGGCTTAAACGTTTTGCTTATGGCGAAAACGAACAACAAAAAAGCATTAGTGATTGTGGAATCGCCTGCGAAGGCGAAGACGATAAATAAATATCTCGGCTCCGGCTTCGAGGTAAAGGCGTCGATGGGGCACGTAAGAGACCTGCCTTCGAAGGGTCTAAACGTTGATATAGAGAACAATTTTGAGCCGACCTACGAGATAACACCTAACAGGAAAAAGACAGTAGCATCGTTAAAGGCAGCGGCAAAAGGGTGCGGAGACCTTTATCTGGCGACCGACCTTGACCGCGAGGGAGAAGCAATCGCCTGGCATCTTGCGCAGGTTCTGAAGTTGCCTGAGGAGAGGACCTACCGCGTAATTTTCAATGCCATAACACAATCGGCGATAAAACAGGCCTTTGCTGAGCCGGGCAGGATAGATATGGACAAGGTCATGGCTCAGCAGACACGGCGAATTCTCGACCGGATAGTCGGCTATCAGATAAGCCCCCTGCTGTGGAAAAAAGTCGCCCGTGGTTTATCGGCGGGACGGGTGCAATCGGTCGCGGTCAAAATTATCGTCGAAAGAGAGAGGGAAATCCGAGCTTTCAAACCAAAAGAATACTGGCTTATACCGGCGGTTTTTACCACCGATTTACAAGGGGACTACCGGCAGGAATGGGCAAATTTTGTAACGCCAAAAACCGAGGACGATAAACCTCCCACGATTGCGGAACAAAACGAATGGTTAATAAAGCATAATGCTTTTAAAGCAGACCTTATTAAGGTCGGCGATGAGAAATTCACGGCATCGACACAAGCAGAGGCGGAGAAAATATTCAGCGCGTTAAAGGACGCGAAGTTCAAGGTAGCCTCCGTAGAGAAGAAGGAATCGGTATCGCATCCGCCAGCTCCATTTATAACTTCGACACTGCAGCAAACGGCTGCGAATCAATTAGGTTTTGCAACGAAGAGAACGATGCGGGTGGCACAGCAGTTATACGAAGGAATCGATTTGGGGTCGATGGGGCATCTGGGGCTTATCACATATATGCGAACAGACAGCACGCATTTGTCAGGTGAAGCTGTACAAGAGGTACGCAATTATATCGACAAGAATATCGGCGATAAGTATCTGCCTGAGAAGGCGAATTTTTACGCTTCGAAGAAAGGCGCGCAGCAGGCACATGAAGCAATCCGTCCGACGGACGTTGATTTTACACCGTCTGACATAAAGCAGTTTTTAACAGAGGAACAATATAAGCTCTATGACATTGTTTGGCGGCGATTCGTAGCGTGCCAGATGGCCTCGGCGAAGTGGGAACAGACAACTCTCGACATTACAGCAGAGACATCGGCCGGCCGGTGCGGGTACAGGGCAACGGGCAGGGTCATGATATTCGACGGTTTCAGCAGGATGTGGGGAACGCCGTCGAACCTGCAGCATCTGCCTGCCCTGAAGCAAAACCAGGATTTGGCTGCGGTGGACATAAAGGCCGAGCAGCATTTCACCAAACCGCCCGCCCGATATACAGAGGCATCGCTGGTAAAGGCGCTTGAGAAGGAAGGCATCGGCAGGCCAAGCACCTACGCTTCTATTATCAGTACCATCCAAGAACGAGAGTACGTCGAGCAAACAGATAAAAAGTTTTTCGCGACCGACCTCGGTGAAGTAGTCACCGACAAGCTAAACGAATATTTCCCGAAGATAATGGACATTGCCTTTACGCGTTATATGGAAGAGGAATTGGACAAAATTGAAGAACAGCACTTAGACTGGCTCGGTGTCCTGAAGGAGTTTTACGGCCCATTCAAGGAGACCCTCAAAACAGCAACAGCGGAGATGAAACATGCCAAAGCGGAGGTCACGCCCAGCGAATATAAATGCCCCGATTGCGGGAAGGAGCTTGTTTACCGGTTCGGCAAAAACGGCAAATTCCTGAGCTGTTCAAGCTACCCGGAATGCAAATTCGCGTGCCCGTGCGGCAAAGACGGCAAGATGCTGGAACAAAAGGAAAGCGAACATAAATGCCCGAAGTGCGGCAAGGCGATGATAGAAAGGCGAGGCCGGTTCGGCCCATTTTTGGGCTGCAGCGATTACCCGGAGTGCAAAACGACCCTACGGCTGGACAAGGAGGGCAATATCCTTCCGCCGAAGAAACCGGCTGTGCCGACGGGAATAAAATGCTACAAGTGCAAGGAAGGCGAGCTTGTAGTACGTGAAAGCAAAAAAGGGCCTTTTCTTGGATGTAACAGGTTTCCGAGGTGCAGAACCATTGTCAGCATTAAGCAGATGGAGAACCTGCAAAAACTGCAGGCGGAAGGATTGTGGCCGCCGGACACACCAGAAAAGACCGACCAAATCCTGGGGCGGAAAAAAACAAAAGTTAAAGTATCAGACAGCGATTAAGAGTAAAAACAGCTTGTGCAAAAATCGGTGAACAAAATCAGTTTTTAGTCAGTATAATTATTGCATTCGAAACGAATTATCCTATAGAATCTACAGCAAGATGGCCAAAAAAGAACAAATAAAAACAGAGACGTTCGAGACGGTTGAGCCGATAGGCAAGCGCGTGCTGATTCGCAAGGACGAGGACAAGAAAGAAACCAAAGGCGGCATCAAGCTGCCTGACAACATAGAAATCCCGACGATAACCGGCCGAATCGTATCAATTTCCGCCGAGGTCGAAAACTCGCCGGACATACCGCTGCGCCAATATGACAAGGTGCTGTTCAATCCCAAAGGCGCCATACCAGTCGACTTTGAAGGCGATAACCGGCTGTTCGTGGTCGAGGTCGAAAACGTCGTGGCAGTGTTCAGGAAATCGTAACCAGTACAGCAGAACAATATAAAAAAAATAAAGCCGGAAGGGGATTTTTGCCTTCCGGCTTTTTTCTTCTTCAGCGTTGTTTTGTCAACCGCTAAAGAAGGGGGGGATAAATTCAATAGTTGCTTTTTTACAAAGTTGGTCAGTGCAAAAGCCAGTTATCCGTAAGGATAGCCAAGTCATACAATGTTACAATGCAATCTCCGTCGAGGTCAGCATCAGGACACAATTTAAGTATATAAGCCGAGCCTGAGTTGCTGCCGTTGTCATCATTACCATACGCTCCGATAATGGTCTGCCGGCCCATTCCGAGTGCAACGGAGAAGCCAAAATAATCGCCGGCATTGGCATCAGAAGCGGTCAGCTTTGCCGACTGGACCCAATTGTCCGGATTAATTTCGTTAGGTTCAAATATATAAGCGGAGCCGGTGTTGCTGCCGCTGTCATCGTTGCCGTAGGAGCCAACGAGAGCGTGACCGTCGCCAATAGCAACCGAACAGCCAAAATAATCGTTGGCTGCGGCATCGGAGGCAGTCAGCTTTGTCTTCTGGTCCCAGTTATTGGGGTCGAGTGCGTTAGGTGCAAATATATATGCTGCACCAGTATCTTCGCCCTTTTCATCATTCAAACGGGCTCCAACAATCGCATAATACCCATCGGTAGAAACAGAAGTGCCAAACTTGTCTGATTGATAACCATCATCAGCGGTCAGCTTTGCCTGCTGTGTCCAGGCAGAATTTTTATATCTGAATATATAGGCCGAGCCCTTGAAGAGGTCATCTCCAATCGCTCCTACGATGATATATTCTCCATTGATGGCAACAGAATAGCCGAACCTATCCTGATTTACGGCATCGGCTGCTTCCAGCCTGGCCTGCTGGCCCCACTGGTCTGTGCCATCCTGGTTACGATAGAACACGTAAGCAGAGCCGGTATTTACTCCTGCTGCATCATTGAGCCAGGCCCCGACGACGGCACAATCTCCGCTGATAGCAACGGACTGGCCGAACCGGTCGTCGATATCGTCATCGTATGGCAATAGTTTCGCATAGACCGTCCAGTTACCACCGTTATTTTTAAAGAGATACGCAGCACCCATGTAGTCATCATCACCCACAGCGCCGACAATTGCGTAATTGGCACTGATAGAAACAGAGATGCCGAAGTAATCACCGACTTCGCCGCCATCAAAGGCGGTGAGTTTGGTCTTCTGGGTCCAGATACCATCATTCCGTTCGAAAATATATGCAGCGCCTATGTTGCCGCCATCCCCCGGTGCGCCGATGATGGCATGGTTTGCATCGACAGCGACAGAGTAACCAAACCAGTCGTTTGCATTGCCATCGGTAATTTTGAACGGGTCGGAGCAGCCGCTATCCAGCCACTGGTTGGCAAAGATGCCGTAGTCTCTAAAATCCACATCAGAATCTTTGTCGAAATCGCCAAGGATTTTAGCATTATATATAATAACCGGCCCAGGCGGACGCGGGACATTATTCATGGTTCCACCGGCAGGCACTGCTACGCCGTTCTCGGTGGGCAAATGACCGATTCTATCCACGATATTCATATCGCTTATGACCCGGCCAAAGACACAGTATCCCACATCAGTGATATCGTTATAATCCAGGAAATTGTTGTCCACAACGTTTATATAAAATTGTGAAGTAGCAGAATTTGGGTCATCAGTTCTTGCCATTGCGATGGTTCCGCGGAGATTGCTCAGACCATTATTACTTTCATTGATTATAGGGTCTAAGACAGCCGGTCTGTTCAAGCTCGTATCAAAACCGCCGCCCTGTATCATAAAGTTATCTATAACGCGGTGAAAAATCAGGCCGTCATAGAAGCCCGATTTTACATACGTCAGGAAGTTTTCCACTGTCACCGGTGCGTCGGCATCATAAAGTTCGATTACGACATTGCCAAAGTTGGTTTCCAATTCAACAACCGGTCCTTCGCCATAGACGGGCACGACCAAAACCAACCACATAAAAACCAAAACCAGCTTTTTCATTCTAATATTATTCATTCTACCTTCCTCGCAATAGATAATATCAGTTCTTTGCTCTTTGTCTGACTAACAGGAGACTACCCAACCCCAACAACATCGCTGTTGCCGGCTCCGGTGTCGGGACCGGAAAATCATCCGGCGGCGGTGGCGGCGGCGGTGGAGGCGGCGGCGGTGGAGGCGGCGGTGGAGGCGGTATATTCGAACCACCACCTGAATAAACTGTATTCCTATAATCGGCGGCGCTTGGATACATGCCGCCGATGTTGCCAAGCGTCAGCGTTTCATCAATCGAAAACTCAAAGTCAGTCCGTGCAAAGACCGCAACAACGATTTTGGGTGCATCCATATATATAAGGGTGCTGATCTCAGTCGGGTCACTGACATCGCCTATCCAGTAAACGAAGTAATACCCCGGTTTCGGAACAGCGGTCAAAAGAACCTCTGAATCGAGGTCAACGCGATGAACTCCCACATCCGGAGTTACTGCGCCAGCACGAACATCCGGCTGCTGCATCAAAAGTACAGTACCCTCAGTCCCTGTCGAAGCAATGTCCTGACAATAAGCCTGTCCAAACAAACCACACAAGAGACATACAAGGGCCACCAATACGCCCTGCCGTCCAATAAATATAAAATGATTTCTCATCATTCATCCCCCCTACGCTTTCGTTATGAATTTAATTGTTCGAATGAACCCTGTACGATTTTTTTCGTTTTGCAAAAAGTATTGTGCTGCCGAGACCAAGCAGAGCTAATGTGCAGGGTTCCGGGTTCGGAAACGGAACATCGTCGTTGACAGGCTCCATCGAATAGTTACCTGCGACCCAGTTGTGAGCGCTGCTGAATATCAAGAACCAAGAATCCTCACCGGCGACTAAAAGACCGCCATCGAATTCCCACCATGCCTGGTCCCCGGTATTATTAAGACCGGAGTCGGTTGGCTCTATAAAATCGAGTCCGAAGAGATAGTCAGCCTCCTGAGGATCCTGCGCACCCTGACCGTCGACAGTCATCACATGGTAGTCATCAGCCCACATCTTAAAATACTCGATTGGGACGCTGCCGACATCGTTGAAAATCTGATAAGCATAAATGTATCGGCCTGCCCCCGGTACTGCAAAGCCGGTAGGGCCTGACCATTCGTTTCCATACGGCCCCGCTGTGTCATAAACGGCAAATTCTACACGTCCGTTTATTCCGCTGGAATAGCTGAAATATGAGGTGCCCTGATAGTGTGAGCTGTACGGAAGGTACGTCAACGCTGCATCTGCATTCTGCACAAGTAATGCCGCAACAAACAACAAACTTAGTATCTTGATTCTTTTCATCTCCATAGCTCCTTTATTTCCTCGCACAAAAATGTTTTATTACCCATGCTTAATTTACCCATTTCCCCGATTTTGCCCATTTTAACTTCGAATAAAAAACGGTATTCCCTGCTTCCACAGCTTCTCCAAAACTGGTTAAGCAGACTTCTTTTTTCGTGTAAAAACCCAGATACCCGCCGTGCCAAGCAATATGATTGTTGCCGGATCTGGGGCTTCTGCTGACGATGTAAACGACGCCGTTGCCGTGTAACCATTGGTCCAACTCCCGTTCAACGGCGATAGGTTACTGAAGCTGAACGCAAAAGTTTCGTTCGTCAAGGAACCAGTAATTTCCGAACCGGTGATGGTCACACCATCTATGAAAAACATATCCATCGCCCCAAAACTGAATGGCGTCACGTGCCCCAAACCAAAAACGATCCGGAGTAACGGGGCCGTGCTTGTACTTTGACCGTTTGCGAAGAACTTAATCGTTCCGCCTTCCGCCGTGTCACCGCCGTTGATACCGCCAAAGTAGTTAACGTCGGTCATCGTGAAGAAAGCATTGGTGTAAATATTCCCGGAATAGGGAATCTGCAGAGTCAGCCCTGTTTTACTGTCATCCCAGCCGCCGGTAATGAGGTCATTAACCAAATCGACCGTGAACAACGGCGTATTCTTGTTAACCGCAGGGTCGGCGAAGGTAGCAATTGTCACAACGACTGCCTGTGCTGAACCGCACAACAGCAGGACAATAAACGCAACCAGCAAATTTTTAAAAGTTTCCTTTAACATATTTACCATTCCTTATCTTTTGTCAGGACCTGAAATGCGAAGCAGATATTGCCCCGTACTTCAAAACATTCGATTGCGTCACGCTTTGCATCTGCTGCATAAACTGCAACTAAATACTACAAAACTAAACGCTTACATCTGTGAGTTTTCCCTGCCCCCGTTTAAAGGTGTGTATCCTTACACAATACAAAAGTTGGTACAAAATAATACGTTAATACTTTTACTCGTGAGTTCTCTCGCCACCCCCTAAGCTGGCATTGATTGATGTTATTTAACCAGATTAGCAACCAAAAGTCAAGGGTTTTTTTGGGAAATTTTTGACGACGGGTGATAAGCCGTCGCTGATCGGCTTGAAATGCCGCTTAAAAGGGGCAAAAAGGGTGATTTTGGGACGGTATAGAACAAAAAAAATTCTGCTCCTCCTGCAGAAATTTACCTTCGCGCCTATATGTCACTTGCTTCCGGCTGTAATTATACACCTTGCGGGAGACTTACCGCTTAGCTTTCACTGCCTGCTTTTCCTACAGGTTTTTCTCGGACGAATCTACTGATATTGCGAACCGCCTGGCGGAGGCGCTGCTCGTTTTCGACAAGAGCTATTCGCATATAATTTTCGCCGTTTTCTCCGAAAGCCCTGCCTGGTGCGATTACAACCTCAGCATGCTCCATAAGGTCCATTGCATAATCGATGCTGCCCCTGCCTTTTAAATGTTCCTGCGGCACTTTTGCCCAAACAAACATCGAAGCCCGCGGTTTTTCGACTTCCCAGCCGATCCTGCTTAACCCATCACAGACGACGTCCCGCCGGGACTGATACTTCTGATTTTGAGCGATAATATCGTTGGTGCATTCCCGCAGTGCGATGATTCCGGCAATCTGGATGGCCTGAAATATGCCATAATCATAGTAGCCTTTTATCGTCGCAAGGTAGTTAATCATATCTTTATTCCCTGCAACGAAGCCGATTCGAAAGCCAGCCATATTATAGGGCTTACTCAGTGTAATAAACTCGACTCCAACATCTTTTGCCCCTTTGACAGAAAGAAAACTCGGCGCTTTATAGCCATCGAAACAGGTTTCACCGTAGGCAAAATCGTGAATGATGGCTATTCCGAACCGTTTTGCCAAATCGACAACCGGCTCGAAAAAGCCCTCGTCAACGGTCATTGCAGTAGGGTTGTGAGGGTAATTGAGAATCAGCAGCTTCGGCCTCGGATACAGGCGCTCAAGAACATCGGCAATATTCTTAAGAAACTTTTCGTCATTGCCCAGAGGAACAGATACGACGTTTGCTCCTGCCAAAGCCACAGCGTAATTGTGTATTGGGAAAGCCGGGTCAGGAACAATAGCTGTGTCGCCGGGCCCGAGCATCGCCAAGCACATATGACTGAAACCTTCTTTTGAGCCGATGCAAGCCAGCACTTCCGTCTCTGGGTCAAGCTCCACATTCCAGAGCCGGGCGTACTTTTTGGCAACCTCGCCGCGCAGGTTTTTAATGCCTTTCGAAGCGCTGTATCGGTGGTTGCGTGGGTCGCGGGCCGCTTCGCATAATTTGTCAATGACGATCTGCGGCGCAGGGTCGGTTGGATTACCCATTCCAAGGTCGATAATGTCCGCACCCTGCTGGCGTTTGGCCAATTTCAAGGCGTTTAACCGCCCAAAAAGGTATAGCGGCAAACGTGTTATTCTCTGTGCCGGGGTAATCTTAAATTCTGTCATAATCTTCACCTGCTAAATCAACAAGCGCATTCTTAATACAATCGGATAGTCTACACGAAAATAATGAATTTTCAAATCATATTTGTTCAGTTCAGCCGACAGAAGGAAACTAAAAGCAACGGCAGACGGTCGGGAGGAACGAATAGTCAAATAAAAACCAAAAAACAGGATTGAAAACAGCAGCCAGCATCTAAGCAACGGTAAACGAGCTTGCGGCGTGCCCGCTATTCCCATTCAATCGTTGCCGGCGGTTTACTCGATATATCATACACAACACGATTGACCCCGCGGACCTCGTTAATAATCCTGTTGGATATTATACCCAGCACGTCATAAGGGATATGGGAAAAATCAGCGGTCATAAAATCAGGGGTCTCAACCGCCCTGACAGCAATGACGTTCTCATAGCTTCGCTCATCACCCATCACGCCGACGGTCGAGACAGGCAGAAGCACTGTTAACGCCTGTGATATTTTTCTGTACAGTCCTGCCGATTTTATTTCATCTATTAAGATTTCATCGGCAGAGCGCAGAATCTGCAGTCTTTGGGGGGTTACTTCACCTACAATTCTCACCGCAAGGCCCGGTCCCGGGAAAGGATGCCGCCAAACTAAATCAGCGGGCAAACCGAGATATTCGCCGACGGTGCGAACTTCATCCTTAAACAAATCCCGCAACGGCTCAATAAGCTCAAAGCCGAGCTGCTTGGGCAGCGCGCCCACATTATGGTGGAGCTTTATGTTGGCAGCGGGATTGCCGTCTTTAGCACCGGACTCGATAACGTCAGGATAAAGAGTTCCCTGAGCCAAGAACCTTACGTTTTTAATCTTCGACGCCTCGGATTTGAAGGCCTCGATGAATTCTGAGCCGATTACGCGGCGTTTTTGCTGAGGGTCAGTCACGCCAGCCAAGCCCTTCAGAAATTGCTTGGACCAGTCTAGTACCCGCAAGTCGATATGAAAGTGGTCTCTGAAGGTTGCGACAACATTTTCGAGTTCATTGTTTCGAAGCATGCCGTTATCGACAAAAATGCAGACAAGCTGGTCACCTATCGCTTTATGTACGAGCGAAGCAGTAACGGATGAATCCACACCGCCGCTGAGGCCGCAGATGACCATCGCGTCGCCGACTTTCCGGCGAATTTCCTCGGTTGTTTTGTCGACAAAGTCGCTCATTTTCCAGTCGCCGCTGCATCGGCAGATATTATATAGGAAATTTTCCAAAATCGACTGCCCCTGCGGCGTGTGCGCAACTTCAGGATGAAACTGAACGCCGAAGAAATTTTTATTTTTATGTCTTACAGCAGCATAGGGACAAGTTTCTGTGGTGGCCAATACGGTGAAGTCATCGCCTAATTCGCCCACCTGGTCGCCGTGACTGGCCCAGACTGAGATTGAATCAGGTAGATTTGCAAACAAATCACTTTTGTCAATTATCGACAGAGTTGTTCTTCCGAACTCTCGTTTCTGTGCGGGAATAATTTGTCCGCCGAGGAATTTACATCCGAGCTGCATTCCGTAACAGATGCCCAAAATAGGCAGGCCAAGCTCGAAGATTTTGCGGTCGCATTCAATAGCATCTTTGCTATAAACGCTTGCTGGACCACCGGAGAGTATCAGGCCTTTGAGGGGAAGCTGCTGTAATTTTTTTGCCGGTATGTCCGCCCGAAAAATCTCCGAGTAAACATTAAGCTCCCGAACCCGCCTTGCTATCAACTGGCCGTACTGACTGCCAAAGTCAAGAATTGCTATCATCTCGTGGGTCATAATTTATTAATCGCGTCTGGCAAACCGTTAGTCCTCAAAAGGCACGGTTGCCGAATAGTTCGGCGCTTCTTTAGTTATCTGTATATCATGCGGATGCGATTCACTGACGGAAGCGTGAGTTACACGGACAAAGCGGCTGTTTTTTCTAAGCTCTTCGATATTTTTCGCCCCGCAATATCCCATCCCCGCCTTGAGGCCGCCGACGAGCTGATAAACAAAATCGTCAAGTGTTCCGCGATACGGCACTCGACCCTCGACGCCTTCGGGGACAAGTTTGTCTCTTTCGGTCGTTCTCTTTTGGCCGTATCTATCCGCAGAACCTTTTACCATCGCTCCTAAAGAGCCCATACCCCTGTATTCTTTGAATTGCCTGCCCTTATAGATAACCAATTGTCCCGGGCTTTCCTTCAGACCTGCAAACAGCGACCCTACCATCACGCTCGAAGCACCAGCGGCAATCGCCTTTGTTATATCGCCGGATAATCTTATTCCTCCATCAGCAATGATGGGGATATTATATTTGTCAGCCACCTTAGTACAGTTGATTATCGCAGTTACTTGCGGAACACCGGCTCCGGAAATTACCCTAGTAGTACAAATAGCTCCTGGGCCGATACCGACCTTGAGAGCGTTTGCACCGGCAGCTATCAAGTCCTCGGCCGCCTCTGCTGTTGCGATATTTCCCGCAATCACATCGATATCATATTTACTTTTGATTGTCTCAAGTGTGCTGATAACATTTTGCGAATGACCGTGGGCGGTATCGACAACGATAACATCGGCCTCTGCTTCTATCAAAGCTGCTATTCGCTCATAATCCTGCACGCCGACCGCCGCTCCTACGAGCAGTCTGCCGCGTTTGTCCCTTGCTGCTGTCGGATATTGCTGAACACGGTCGATGTCCCTCATCGTAATCAGGCCTGCCAGTTCGCCTTTCGAGTTGACTAAAAGCAGCTTCTCAACCTTGTTCTTCTGCAGGATTTCCTTGGCCTGCTCAAGCGTCGTATCAGCCGGCCCGATAACCAGATTATCTTTCGACATCACAGAGCTTATCTCGACATCATAGTCCTTCAGGAATTTCAGGTCCCGCCGCGTCAAAATGCCGACTGGTTTCTTGCCTTTGACAATGGGAATACCTGAGACGTTATGTTCGTTCATCAAATCCCACGCCCTTTTGACGGGCTCATCGGGTGTCAGTGTTACGGGATTGAGAATCACACCGTTCTCGGAGCGTTTGACCTTGGCGACCTCCAGCTTTTGTGATTCAATCGACAAATTCTTGTGAATGATGCCTATGCCGCCTTCCTGTGCCAGCGCTATCGCCAACTGCGATTCTGTAACGGTATCCATAGCAGCAGAGACAATCGGGATATTTATTGCGATATTGTTGGTAAGCCGCGTGCTGGTCTTGGCCTGGCCCGGCACAAAATTGCTTTTGGCCGGTATAAGCAGCACATCATCGAAAGTTATACCTTCAGCGACGATTTTACTCTTGTCCATTGTTCTCTCCAAATTACGCTGCTTTGTTTTATATTAAACTAAACAATATAATAATGCTATAATCAGTCGTCAAACCTATTTTTAGCCTTGCCCGGTCTTTTGTGCCCTGCTGCGGCCGAATAACCAGCAAAAAATAGTTTGACATGCATCGCACCGATGGTTACAATCCCTCGGCTTTTCTGAGCTTGATTCTGTTGTAAGGAAGCGATTACGTATGCCTGATACCGAAAAACTATTAAAAGAAAAATTAACGGCTGAAAATTATGAAAAGCTCGTCGCTCTTGCTAATCCGAAGCTGAACGAATTTGTGGCCGACGCAATCGAGCTTTGCAGCCCAGCCTCGGTCTTTGTTTGCACGGATGAGCCCGAAGATTTGGAAGATAGCCGCAGGCACGCGGTTGAACTCGGTGAAGAAAAACCCTTAAAGATGAAAGGGCACACTGTCCACTTCGACGGAATGGAGGACCAAGGGCGCGACAGAGAGGTAACTAAATACCTTGTTCCGAAGACCGACACACTTAGCAAAGCACTTAATCAGGTCGAACGGGAAAAAGGACTAGCGGAAATTCGCGGTCTGCTCAAGGGAGCGATGAAGAATCGGACAATGATTGTCCGCTTTATGACGCTCGGCCCCAACAATTCCAAGTTCAGTATTCCCTGCGTCGAGTGCACCGATTCATACTATGTTTCTCACAGCCTGAACCTGTTATATCGGCCGGGCTACAATGAATTCAAGCGACTGGGACCTAAGGCGCATTTTTTTGCCACGCTGCACTCATGCGGAAAGATGGATGAGCGTATGGTGAGCGTTGAGTCTGACAAGAAGCGCATCTACATTGACTACATTACAGACACCGTCTACAGCGTCAACACACAATACGGCGGCAACACGATAGGGCTGAAGAAACTCGCATTGCGACTGACTATACGCAAGGCCGACCGTGAGGGCTGGCTTGTCGAACATATGTTCCTGACGGGCGTTCACGGGCCGGGCGGACGCAAAACTTATCTCGCGGGTGCGTTTCCAAGCGGATGCGGCAAGACCTCTACGGCGATGTTGCCGGGAGAAACTATACTCGGCGACGACATTGCTTACTTCCGCGCAGTCGATGGCCGTTGTATGGCTGCCAACGCAGAGGCTGGCATCTTCGGCATCATCCAAAATGTTACCGCCAAGAGCGACCCCGAGATTTGGGAAGTGCTTACAAAACCGGGTGAGGTGATATTCTCAAACTTGATGGTAAAGGATGGAATTCCTTACTGGCTCGGTATGGGTGAGGAAGTTCCCGCTGATGGTGAAAACTTCTCGGGCGCCTGGTACAAAGGTAAAAAGGACGCAAAGGGTAATGAAATCCCATTGGCACACAAGAACGCCCGCTATACCGTAGCGTTGAATGTTCTGAAAAACTGTGACCCTGAGCTGGACAATCCCGAAGGAGTAGAGCTGGCCGGTGTCATGTACGGCGGACGCGACGCCAGCGCATGCGTGCCCTGCCAGCAGAGCTTCGATTGGGAGCACGGGATTATTACATACGGCGCTTCGCTTGAGACAGAGACCACTTTTACAATTATCGGTAAAGAAGGCGTGCCCGAAATCAACCTGATGAGCATCCAGGATTTTGTAGCTATTCCGCTGGGCAAGTATATCCGGAATAATCTTGAATTCGGAAAGAAGCTAAAAAAGCCTCCGCTCGTGTTCGGCGCAAATTATTTCCTGCGAGATAAAAACGGCAAATTTGTCAACGGCGTAAGCGACAAACACGTATGGGTGAAGTGGATGGAGCTTCGGGTGCACGGCGAGGCAGGCGGCATACAAGCACCAACAGGATTCTTGCCATGCTACGAAGACCTCAAAAAACTATTCAAGGAAGTTCTCGGAAAAGACTACACGCAGCGGGATTATATCAATCAGTTTACAATCCGCGTTGCAGAGAATCTTGCCAGACTGGAGCGAGTGGAAAAGTTCCATCACCAAAACGTCACCGATGCGCCAGCGGAACTGTTTAAGGTTCTGGCCCAACAGCAGCAGCGTCTTGAAACGGCAAGGGAAAAACACGGTGATTACATCTCGCCGCTCGATTTGAAGGCTAAATAGAAAATATCTTCACAAATTCCTAACAGGTTTTTGTGAAGTGAGCCGGGGAACGCAGGAATTTCAAATGAGGTTTATAGATAGCTCCAAAAAAACTGAATCAGCACGATTTTCTGGAATTCATAACTATATAGGTATCAAGCACTTACGGTTCTAAGCCGATTAACACTGCTACATTAAACCTTCGTTTTCGGCATAAAAAGGGTGTTTTTTGCTTTACTGTGACTAAGACTTTAAGGCGGGAAAAATCCAAAATATAGAGAAAAACTTAAGGCAGTCCGATAATTTTCTTGATTTTTCCGCCTTAATACGTTAAAATCCCCGTCTGGAGAAGTGAGAGAGAATGCCCCTGATACGCACTTCGGGAGTATATCTCACTCTAAACAGTTATTTTTACTGTGACGGTGATACTTTACCCTCACACAGAAAAGTTTTGTAAGATTAAAATGATACAAAACAACAAGGGTGATACATCGCACGGAATGGCATCAAACTCGAACGAGCCTTTGAAAAACAGGGGCTCACGGTTTTCCATATCCGGCAAGAACCGAAGTGCTGAGATTGAGTTCGTTGGTAGCTCCGCCGCTCTCACTTCGATTCTCGAAACAATCGAAGCAATTGCTGCACGAAAGTGTCCTGTGATAATAACCGGCGAGACCGGCGTAGGCAAGGAGCTGGTAGCGCGGCAAATCCACAATGCCAGCGACCGCTCCGGGAAAGTTTTTGTCCCAGTTGACTGCACTACACTGACCGGCCAGTTGTTCGAGAGTCAGTTGTTCGGCCACGCAAGAGGCGCATTCACCGGTGCTGTTGACTCTACGCTGGGTTTCTTCAGGGCTGCTGATGGCGGCACAGTCTTTCTCGATGAAATAAGCGAAATCCCGCTCGAATTGCAGGCCAAGTTGTTGCGCGTTCTCCAGGAGGGAGCCGTAACACCGCTTGGCTCAACAAAATCTTATCCCATTGACGTTCGCATTTTATGTGCCAGCAACGTTAACCTGTGTGAAATGCTCAAGGAAGGCACATTCCGCGCCGACCTGTACTATCGGCTGAACGTGGTCAGTCTCGAAGTCCCGCCGCTCCGCCAGCGTAAAGAAGATATCCTGCCGCTGGCTGAATACTTTCTGGCAAATCAGTCGACCTTTTACGGTGAACCCCCCAAAGTCCTGAGCCAAACGGCCAAAAAACTTCTGCTGAATTACGCCTGGCCCGGCAATGTCCGTGAGATTGCCAACGCTATGGAACGTGCCTATGTTCTGACTACGGGTGAGGAAATTCAGCCGGCCGTGCTGCCGTTCGAAGTTATAATAGCCGATTCAGCCGCTTATCCAAATCGCGACTTGCCAACCCTTGATGAGGTAAAACGCAAGATTATTACACAGACGCTCGAATTTACCAAGGGCCGCAAAATTGCTGCTGCAGAAATTCTCGGCATCGAGCGCCGCTGTCTGAATCGCTTAATCGATAAGTTAGACATCTCTCTCCCGCAGACAAAGCAAAAGCCTGGCAGCTGAACCGGGGCTTTGCCGTCATCTCCGTACAGAAAAACTCAAAAATAAAAGCTGCTCTTTTATTCACTCAAAACGAGACCGATGCTGCAACTTTAACCATACCGACCAATATGGTCACCACCGACCAGATCTGTCGATTATCCGCCAACTAACCCGCACATAAAAACTTGCAGCAGAAACTATCGCCGCTTGCCGACCATAACGGTTGATTCACTTCCAAAAACACTTTTAAAGCCGGAAAAAATTCGCAGTACATAGCTGCCGTTATAACAAGCACTTAAGAAATTTTTTCTCATCACACAAAACTCTGGCACGCGGCTCGCTCTAATGAAGTTCAGTGCTACAGAGCAAAGCAGCTGAAGATGCAAAAGAGATAAGCTCTTTGAAAAAATTAGAAAGTTGAGAGCAGACACCCCTTAGCGGCAAGGCCAGTCCGCAAGTTGGGTGATAAGTATAATCCGCCCGGGGACGGATTGATGCTCACGAGGAGTTTTCTCCCCCCAAGCTGGACCTTGATAATCCGTAAGGTTACCGGGTCCGGCAGAAATTGACACCCTTGTCTGGGTGATAATTATAAACTCTCTCTCCTCCTCTTTTGCTGGGTTTGAGGAACCTAACAATAAACCCAGCACGATGACAAACACCCTTTAGGGGTGATAATGATAGATGAGTGTGTTTTTTACAAGTGAATAAAAAGAAAACAAAAGAAGCCGATGTGATTCTTCATCATCTCCTCATTCAAGCTGGATTTGATGATACGGGCTGGTGAGAAATTTACGGAAGGTGAAAACTCTAAGGCAGGAGAAAACTTTAGGGCTGGAGAAAGCTTTATGGCAGGAGAAAACTTTAACGATAGATAACTTTTGGGTTACGAACTCTCTCTCCTCCTCCTTTGCTGGGTTTGACGTATCTAACAACAAACCCAGCACGATGATAAACACGGCCCAATACAAGCCGTGATAACGATACAGATAAGTTTAGGAAACGCACATGATTATTCTCGTACAAGCAAACGTGTTAACGGTTGGCCTCGACGGCAAGAACGAAGTACTGCGAGAGCTGCCGATCCGATTGGTAACAATGCAGTCTGGAATAAAGGCTGCTCGCTCTTTAAAAACTGAAAAAGTTGACAGTGTTATCAGCAAGTGGGACCTGGATGATATGGAGGACGGCCAATTTCTCAAGAATCTGCGAGCCGTAAAGCCTGAGATTCCAACGATAGCTTTCGTAAAGGCCGGCGACCAAACACAGGAAATCACGGCTCGAAGTCTCGGTGTCTCGGCGGTTTTGACCGATGATACAGATGATGAGCTCTTCCGTGAAACCGTCGCCAATATCCTCGGACTCAAAGACATTGCCTCCATAAAAGCAATATCCACTGCTGAAAACCGCCGTCACAAAAAAGAGAAAATTACAAAGTAGCCCCCGGTCAGACGCTAAGATACTGCCGGGTGCGATTGAGAGCATACACCCCTTAGAGGCAAGGCCAGGCCACAGGCTGGGTGATAAGTATAAATGCTCGCGAGGAGTTTTCTCCCCCCAAGCTGGACCTTGATAAACCTTAATAGTCTAAAACCAAAACTGGCCTAAAGAGAGGTTACTGGGTCCGGCAGAAAATTAACATCCCTGTCGGGGTGATAACAATAACTGCTACGGGCAGTCCGCAATAAAACAAGGAAGGCAAATGAGGGACGAGGAAAACTAAAATGAAAATGATAATCGCAATCTGTGTCGCAGCAGGATTGATGATTTTTACGGCCCCTGCGGTCTATGCATTACCATCGGATAATTTCGATGACAATTCAAGGGACATATCTCTATGGAATCTCTATGGCGAGAATGATTTCGTATGGCTGGAAGAAATCAACCAGCGACTGGAGCTGCGCTCAATAGCATCGTATCCGGACCCTGATTATTTCGCCAATGGCTGGGGGCTTCTGCCAACGGACGACTTTTCCTTAAAGATAGATTTCAGTCACATTTCCGAACTTCCGAACGCTGACTTTTCCCTTCACCTTGGTCTCGCCAAGGATGAGGATAACTATGTTGTAATAGAGGCCGGCTATGGAGATGCCGAAGGGAGCGGCACTCACTCATTTTTTTACTGTGGTGTAACTATAGACGGCACCGAAATCAGCAAAGGCGAGAAGGATAAGACCGAAGATTTCGGAACTCTGCATATATCTTACGATGCGAGCAAAGACGAATTATACCTGAGCGATGCCGGCTACTGGACAGATGATGCCTGGGTCACCATCCCGGATTTGCTGCAGGATACGTGGGGCGGCAGCGCTGTCTCACCATATATAGGCGGCTGGGCCTATGGCACACCCCTGGCTTCCGGCGACGCCTACCTCGACAACTTCGTGGTCGATAGCGGCGAGTTAGTTCCCGAGCCGGCAACGGTTGCCCTGCTGGGCCTTGGTGCGTTGAGTCTGATTCGCAGAAAAAAATAAACAAAAAGAATGTAATAAAAGAAACTGAAAATTTAATGGAAATAAGGAGAAAAATGATGAAGAAATTAAATGCAACCTGGTTAGTAGTTGCGTGTGCCATAGCAGCATTATTGGTCTCGGCCATGCCGGTTCAGGCCGGTCTGGTCACTTTCGATGGTCCCGGCTATGTTGCTGGCGCGACGCCGCCGGCGCCATGGACGGACCGTTATACCGCAACAGGTGACCCCAAATCCGACCTCGTGTACCAAGTCGTGGCCGGCGCCGGTGTCGACGGTTCGCAGGCCCTGACAGTCTTTCAGAACGGCTACTTGGAAGGTGCTGCCGTCTATATGCTGCCCACGCCGCTGACCTCGGCCGATGGTGCTCAGCGCATCTCGGTGATGCTGGACCCGTCGCAGAACGACCCTTATAACTTCACTTCTTTCGGTGGTGTCTCTATGGGACGCGGCGGTTGGATACAAGACAGTACGGCTGTCTTTCGCAGCGTCAATTTCTTAAAGAATGGAGCCACGAACTTCCAGATTGTTGGCCCCGGTGGTTTATTTGGACCCTTCGTAGCGTCAGCAGCACAGAACTATTACGAGATTGCATTCGATATCAATGCTGATTTCTCCTTGATTTTAATCACCGTGACCGCACCGGGCGGCGCCACGATGACTCAAACCACAAGCTGGGACGGCGGGGATATCAACAAGGTCTGGCTGTGGGACGGCGACAGTGAGTATAGCGGCCAGCCCGTCTATTACGATAACCTGTACGCAGGCGTCCCCGAACCGGCAACGGTTGCCCTGCTGGGACTTGGTGCTTTGAGTCTGATTCGCAGGAAACGAAGCGTGTAAGTTCGAAAAGGAATAATTGTCGGCTGCGGTCGATCCGCAGCAAAAAATAACAATATCAACTAATGCGGAAAGGAGAATTAAAATGAAAAAGTTAATTTTAACAAGCTTGTGTGTGCTGTTTTTCGCAGGCACGGCCTTGGCAGATTGGAATCCGGGCGACTCATATAAGATGCATTATCCACAACTGCCAGACCCCACCGGATGGGATGTGCAAGCTAATGACCCTGAGTTGGCTGACGACTGGCTGTGCACGGGAACCGGTCCGGTCTCAGACATACACATCTGGTATTCTGTGTTCGGCGATGAATATAGCGCTATTCTTCAGGGTGGGGTTGTGAGAATCTACTCGGACAGCCCCGACCCGGACGATGATGGTCCGCTTTTCAGTCATCCGGATAAGAAGCTGTGGGAATGGGTATTTAGCATCGATGATCCGCGTGTAAGTTCGCGTTTGTACGGTACGGGTGACCAGGGCTGGTACAATCCCAGAAACGAAGAGGTGTATGCCAATAACCACGACAACATCTACCAACTCAACATCGTCGATATCCCTGACCCATTCGAGCAGAAGGAAGGCGAAGTCTACTGGCTGGCCCTGCAGTTAAATGCGACCTTCGCTATGGGATGGAAAACCTCGTTGGACCACTGGAATGACGATGCCGTCTGGTCGAACGGGACGATCGGAGGTCCATGGAACGAGTTATGTGACCCCTACACCGGACAATCGCTGGATATGGCATTCGTCATTACGCCAGAGCCAGCAACGGTTGCGTTGCTCGGTCTTGGCGCTTTAAGTCTTATCAGGAAGAAACGTGCATAAATAAAAAAGAAAGGTCCAAAATGCGGAGCACTTTATAGTGCTCCGCAGAATGGCCTTGAAACTAAAAAAAGAGGAAAAGGTATGAAAAATCATTGTTTAATACTCATCTTACTAACGTTTCTTTCTGTCGAATTCATACCGGCCAATGCCAAGGCCAGTCTTACGATAGCAACGTTTGCCGACCCATCAAGAAACAGCAACAATCCGCTGTTTACCGTGGATTTTACGCAAATGAAATTCACTGGCGGATGGGATGATGAAAAAACAGGTCTGACCCTCGAAATCCCTTATAGCGATTACACCATTGAAAACGGTACTGCTTTTGAAAATGTGTGGTTTGAAATGACTGACGTGAACATAACAGACATAGATGTTATATGGGGTCAGAAATTTGGTCAGACTGGTTCCGGCGTGATTAGCTTTTACGAAGACGACACTAACACAGACCCATTGGTGGTTATTGAATTTGATAGTGGTCTTGTATGGCAGCAGAGCTTTGGAGGGGACGAAATATTTGTTGCTGAAAACGTAACAATTACAGGTTCCAAAATCACCGGCACACTTTCAGAGGAACAATTTACTTTCGGTTTTGCTAATCAGGCGAAACTGCCAGGCCCTACTGACTGGAACGATGGATTTACCGCCACGGCGGCATTTACTTCATCAGCAGTTTCCACTTCCGCACCGGCCCCCGAGCCGGCAACGATTTGTCTGCTCGGCCTCGGCGCTTTAAGTCTGCTTCGCAGCAGGAAAAAGAAAACACAAGACAAGGACAATGAATGATTGTTAATTAAATTTTGACTGGAAAAACCATGAAAAAAACTGAAATTTTAGCGATAACAATTATCTGCCTGACTCTGACCGTCAGCGCAGCTAACGCCGATATCGGACCGCTCTCAACATCAACAAGCCAGGCATC
Source organism: Phycisphaerae bacterium (assembly GCA_028714855.1). NCBI lineage: Bacteria > Pseudomonadati > Planctomycetota > Phycisphaerae > Phycisphaerae bacterium. The sequence goes on from JAQTLP010000003.1 coordinate 98,913, forward strand.
AATAGATTGGACATCGTTGACTGTAACCGGAGACATTACGTGGCTTGATAAAGGCAGTGAGTCACACACCCGGGCAGAAGATGATACAGCGTGGGATGAGGATTACGACGCAGCATCGGGATGGGTTGACACAGACGCTTTCGCTTCGATAACAGGTTCGGTTTACCATGCATACGGTGATGCTTATACCGATGCTGATAGATTATTCGAAGAGGTGTATGCGATTGTAAATGAAACTACCACAACGTGGGCATATGCTGATGCATATGCGTATCGCTGGGGCGACTTCATTGCAAACTCGTCCGGCTCGGTAACATTTTCAGCAGATTACGGGCTTTCGCAGGACTTAGGGTCGGAGAATCCAGGTAACTGGACGTATGGTTTTGCAGAAGCAGGGTTATGGCTGAAGAAAGAAAACACGAATGATGAAGTCGAAGACATAGCAGAACTCGAAAACTTTAACTTTTGGGCGGATGGCCAAGTTATTAACTATTCGGACAACGGCACATTGACAATAACACTATGGTTTGAGGCAGGAGAGATAGGGCTTTTTGACGCCTGGGTATATAACGAAGCAGTGGCGGCAATCCCCGAACCGGCAACGATTTGTCTGCTCGGCCTCGGCGTTTTGAGTCTCGTTATCAAAAAGAAGCAGCAACTAAAAATAAAATAAGGAGAACTTCAGATGAAAAAATTGACCGCTATCTGTGCAATTTTCTTAATTTCGTCGGTCTCGCCCAACACCGTCTCGGCCTTAACCAATGGCGGATTCGAATCCGGAAACTTTACCGGCTGGACCACGATCGGCGTCGCTTCCATCGAGACTGCAGCTTATGGAGCCGGCCCTACCAAAGGTTCATATCAAGCGTTGGTGGTCAGCGAGGGTGGTTCTTTAGTTTCGGATTCCGCCATAGAGACATTTCTTGGCCTTCCGGTTGGAACACTGGATGGCTTCTTATTCGACGACGATGCGACCGCAGGTTCAGCAATCAAACAAACTATCACGGTCAGCGAGGGTGATGTGCTGACGTTCGATTGGAATTTCCTGACGGACGAGGTGGAAGAGGGAGACAATGTCCGTGATTTTGCGTTCGTCTCGCTCTCCACCGGATACGCAGATATCCTGGCGGACGCGGTTTTTTCGGTGTTCGTTCCGTCCAGTACCCCGTTTAACGACGAAACCGGCTTTGCTATGTTTTCATACGGCTTCACAACCAGCGGAACTTTTACCCTGGGTTTTGGGGTGATGCATGTGGAAGATAATGATGTCGATTCCGGCCTGCTGCTCGACAATGTTATTGTCACTCCCGAGCCGGCAACGGTTGCTCTGCTCGGCCTCGGTGGTTTGAGTCTGCTTCGCAGAAAACGGAGCGTGTAAGTTTGATTTAAAAGGAATAATTGTTGACTGCGGGCGGTCCGCAGCAAAAACGGGAATATTACCAGAATAAAAAGAAGGATTAAAAATGAAACTATTGATTCTGATTTGCCTGCTGGTTGCGACGGTAGCTGTGCCTGCCTCGACGGCAAGAGCCGCAGGCGCAGGCATAAATCCGGCAGTATGGAATTTCGCATTAGAGAGTCCCGCAGGAGATGCGTCCTGGACCTCAGCCACAAATGTTGTCACAGGTTGGCCACAGTACGATTATAGCTGGGCGTTAAGCTATGCGGATGCGCAGGTGGGCGGCGGCTGGTACGACGTACTGGGCTACATACCTGAAAGTGACAAAAGCGGCTCCGGTACCGAATATGCACTTCCCTTTGTCGTATTAGACATCAATTTAGGAGAACCAGGGATATTTACCGCCCACGTCCTGGCCGGCGTAGACGCCGGCGGTTATGGCTACGCAAATATTACTGACGTAACTCTCGGTCAAGTCGGGGGCTACGATGTAACAGGCTTCCGATGCGGCGGAACAGCGACGGTCACAGCTGTCCCCGAGCCAGCAACGATGGCTATCCTCGGCCTCGGCGGTTTGCTGATTGGTCGAAACAGGAAATTTAACAAGAAATAAAAATAGCCACGGCTAATTAATAAGCAGTCGTGTTTGATATATATTGGTAGCCGAGCCGACCGGGCTGATTCAAGCCCTGTCGGCTTTCGGTATTTGAAGGGAAAGGGTGAAAGACGGGATTCGAACCCGCGACCCCTGGATCCACAATCCAGTGCTCTAACCAGCTGAGCTACTTTCACCAAATCAACCACCTATTGTCCACTGATTACTGATGATTGTCAATAGTCACAAAAAGGGCGCCCATACAGGCGCCCTAAGGTGTTTTCGCAAATTTACGGTTTAACCGTTCGTAACCATCGCCTGCGCAGAAGCTAATCTCGCAATAGGCACCCTGAACGGTGAACACGAAACATAATTCATCCCGACCCGGTGACAGAAATCGATGCTGCTCGGCTCACCACCGTGCTCGCCACAGATACCGACTTCAAGGGTTTTTCGCGTCTTGCGGCCTCGCTGAATGCCTATTTTTATCAGCTCGCCGATGCCCTTCTGGTCGAGGGCCTGGAACGGGTCCTGCGGAAGTATGCCCTTTTCGAGATAAGCCGGCACAAATCCGCCTATATCGTCGCGAGAAAACCCGAAGCCCATCTGGGTCATATCATTCGTTCCGAAGGAGAAAAATTCCACAGACTCGGCTATCTCGTCGGCCACAATCGCCGCCCGCGGTATTTCTATCATCGTGCCAATCATATGCTTGATTTTCTTAAGGCCGAATTTAGCCAAAACTTCCTGATAAACTTCTTTCACAATCACCATCTGGTCGTTGATTTCTTTCACATCGCAGACCACCGGTATCATCATTTCCGGATACGGCTTCTTTCCTGCTTTAAGAAGCTCAGCCGCCGCCTCGAAGACCGCCTTAATCTGCATTCGGCTTACTTCAGGATAAGTAACGCCCAAACGCACACCTCTGTGTCCCATCATCGGGTTCGATTCGTGCAGAGCATTGGCACGTTTGGACAGTTCCTCCAGACTTATATTCAAATCGCCGGCCAATTGCTGCAATTTGGCGGGGTCCCGCGGCACAAACTCATGCAGCGGCGGGTCAAGCAACCGAATCACTACCGGCAAACCATCCATCGCCTCTAATGTTCCCTTGATGTCTTTTTTAACATACGGGAATAATTCGTCTAACGCTTTTATTCTTTCCTCTACGGTTTTGGAAACAATCATCTTGCGAAGGATAAACAACGGCTGGTCGGAACTTTTGCCGTAGAACATATGCTCGGTCCTGAATAGGCCGATGCCCTCGGCCCCGAACGCTCTTGCCCTTTGTGCGTCTTCCGGCGTGTCGGCGTTAGTGCGTATCCCAAGCTTCCTTACGGAATCACAGACCTTCAGGAAGCTGTTGAGGACCTTGTTCTCTTCTCCAACGTCCATCATCGGCAGTTGCCCTTCGTAAACATTGCCTTTGGTGCCGTTGAGCGTAATCCAGTCGCCTTCCTTCAATATCTTTTCGTCGGCCTTGATTTCCTTTTTGGCGTGATCGACGTGCAAAGCCCCGCACCCCACGATACAGCACTTGCCCCAGCCGCGGGCAACCAGTGCGGCGTGCGAAGTCATTCCGCCGCGGGCCGTCAAAATCGCCTCTGCCGCCCGCATACCCTCAACGTCTTCTGGATTGGTTTCTTCACGAACAAGTATTACCTTCTTGCCTTGCTTTTTCCATTCGACCGCATCGGCGGCGGAAAATACGATTTGCCCCGTCGCCCCGCCCGGCCCCGCAGGCAAACCCTTGGCCAACGGCTTATGTTCCTTCTCCGTTTTTGGGTCAATTATCGGGTGCAGCAGTTCATCAAGCTGCGATGGTGTCACACGCATTACCGCTTCTTCTTTCTTTATCAGCTTTTCTCTGAGCATATCAACAGCCATTTGAACCGCTGCTGGCCCGTTGCGCTTGCCGACTCGGCACTGCAACATAAACAACCGCCCCCTCTCGATGGTAAACTCAATGTCCTGCATATCGTGGTAGTGCCTTTCGAGCTTGTTCTGAATTGCGTCAAGCTGCTTGTAAATCTTAGGCATTGCCTTTTCCAGCGAAACCAGCTCCCTGTTCTGCTCGCTCTTGGTGGCCTCGTTAAGCGGGTTGGGAGTGCGGGTGCCTGCCACTACGTCCTCACCCTGTGCATTGACTAACCATTCGCCGTAGAACTTGTTCTCGCCTGTTGCGGGATTGCGGGTGAACGCAACGCCCGTCGCCGAATCCGTCCCCATATTGCCGAACACCATCGTTTGAACATTGACCGCCGTCCCCCATTCGTCCGGTATGCCTTCTATCTTCCGGTAGCTTACCGCTCGTTTGCCGTTCCATGAAGCAAATACCGCGTGAATGCCTCCCCATAATTGCTCGTTCGGCTCGTCAGGGAAATCCTTGCCTAAAACTTCTTTGATTTTCTTTTTAAATTGATTGCAGAGCTGTTTCAAATCATCGGCCGTCATGTCAGTATCGCCTTTATAGCCCTTGCGTTTTTTCAAATCCGCCATAATCTTTTCCATCTGTTTGCGGATGCCTTCTTCGTCCTTAGGCTCGATACCTGCCGCCTTTTCCATTACCACATCGGCATACATCATAATCAGCCGACGGTATGCATCGTAAACAAAGCGGGTATTCCCGCCGCTCTGCTCTATCAAACCAGGGATGGTTTTTTCGGTTAAGCCGACATTCAATACCGTCTCCATCATTCCCGGCATCGACTTACGTGCCCCCGAGCGAACCGATACCAAAAGCGGATTCTGGATATCGCCGAATTTCTTGCCCATCAGTTTCTCTACTCTCTTCAGCGATTCTTCCACTTTCTCTTTAAGCCCCTTCGGGTCTTTCTTTTTATTTTTATAGTAATAAGTGCAGACTTCCGTAGTAATCGTAAACCCCGGAGGGACCGGCACGCCAAGCTTGGCCATCTCTGCAAGGTTTGCACCTTTGCCGCCCAGAAGCTCTTTCATTTTTGCGTTGCCGTCCGCTTTGCCGCCGCCGAAGAAATAAACCTGTTTCGCTGCCATTTCTGAAAATCTCCTTTCATTATGTCTAATGCACTGCTGTAAAAACCAAGTAGTATATTACTCCGAACCCGATATGTCAACACTTTACTGCGTTTAGCCCTGCCATCTTTTATCCGCCGTGGCCAAGGATTCCGCTGGACAAGAATTTATTCGCAAAAGCGTAAGAATTTCAATCAAAAGTGCAGATTTTCGAACCAAACGCGCAAGTTTATGTAAGAAACGTTCGAAAACGTTCAAAAACCATACAGAAATATTCAAAAACAGTACCAAAACTATACGGAAATATTCGACAATTTTTTACCTATATGCGCAAATGATTGAAATCTCCTCCACAAGTCATCGGGGTGTCCTTGGGAGGACAAATTGACTAAGGTTGGTGAGCTCCCTCGACAAGGCTCGGGACCTGCGCTCCGGCCTGCGCATTTGATTGAAATTTCCTCCGTGAGGCTTTTTAGGTGGTGCGAATTTCCTGCCGACAGGTATACGATGTTCCTCGGATAGCTCAAGAACAGGCAAGATTTTGTTTGACAAACGGCATAAAATATGCTAATCCGCCGATAAGTTCATAAATTCTTTGGAAGCGGCGGATGCAGGCCGTATCGCACCCACCTACGACGTCCAGTTATGGAGTAGGATGATGTTTATCAACTCGCAAGGGCTGATTCGTATGCCGTCCTCAGGTACTCCCTGCGATGGTATGCGGTTTAGCCCCATTCTCAAGGATCACACATATATAAAGAGGACACACCAAATGGAATCGCCAATGTTTGGGGAAATTGCGAATCTTTCCCAAAGAGGGCAAAGAAATCAAGTTAACACCTTTGGTATCGCCAAATGCGCGCTTTTACTGCTATGTCTATCAGCAAATATTTCACTGGCGGCAGGTAATTCCTCTGCTTTACTTTCACTTGCTCCTATCAACCCGGAGTTTACTGGGTGGCAAAGCAAGGCGGCTACTTTTAACCTCGAATTGCGTGATACACTCGGCTTGATTCCTTCACCAATTGACAGGTCTCATCTTCTAACTCAGACACGTGTACTTGCACAACTTGAAGGTTTACCGCCCAGCTACGACCTCAGGGATTATGGGTGGGTTACTCCCGTCAAAAATCAAGGAGATTGTGGCTCCTGTTGGGCTTTTGGCTCGTATGGGTCGTTTGAAAGTTGTCTCCTGAAGAACGCGGCAGAGACTTGGGACTTCTCTGAAAACCACCTGAAGAACTACCACGGTTTCGACTGGGGTCCTTGTGATGGTGGTAATGCCGATATGAGCACTGCTTATTTAGCTCGCTGGTCAGGACCGATTAGTGAAGCCGACGACCCTTACCACGACTATGATGACCGTCCCTCGCCGGGAGGCCCGTGTCGGAAATACCTGGAAGGGGTATTGTGGTTTTTCACGGCCAGTGACATCAAAAACGCTCTTATGACATACGGTGGTATGTATGTAACGATGTACATGAGTTCTGCATATTACAACTCATCCGAGCACACATATTATTATAACGGCAGCAACAGTGCTAACCACGCCGTGACCCTTGTCGGCTGGGATGATAACAAAGCTGTAACCGGTGCGCCAAGTAGCGGCGCCTGGCTCGTGAAGAATAGCTGGGGCACTGGCTGGGGTAACAGCGGGTACTTCTGGATTTCTTACTATGACAGCGTCGCTGTCAAATACTCGGCAGCTTTCTACGATGCCGTATCTACCGAGTCATACACGACTAACCACCAATATGACCCGCTGGGATGGACAACATCTGCGGGGTATGGCACTACCACCGCCTGGGCCGCCAACATTTTTATCGCTACTGCGAACGAGCAGCTAACGGCAGTCGGCCTGTATGCCGGTGCCGATGCCACTTCATACATAATCTACATTTACGACGACTTCAACGGCAGCACATTTTCTGACCTTTTGGGTTCTGTTTCCGGCACACTTACTAATTCGGGCTACCATACAATCCCTCTGGCTCCGCCAATCAACCTGACGACAGGCAATGATTTTTCGACAGTCGTAAAGTTCACCACTCCCGACTATAACTATCCTATTCCGGTAGAAATGGACTTTGCGGACTATTCCTCGAGCGCCACTGCCAGTCCTGGGCAGAGTTACGTAAGTCCCAATGGTGCGATGTTCACTGACTTAACGACCTATGACGGATTTGAGAATGCTAACGTATGCATCAAAGGACTGGCAATCATCATTCCGAGCCCGCCCATTGCTGAAGATGTTAACGTTTCAACTTTATTGGATACTCCGGTAACAATTACACTCCGGGCCATCGATGACGGTCTGCCCAATCCGCCGGGCGTCTTAAGTTATATTATTACATCACTGCCGACTAACGGCAGCCTGATTGACCCAGGTGCAGGCGGCATAATCGCTGTCCCCTGCACACTCACCAGCAACGGCAACCAGGTCATTTATACACCTGCAACCGATTATACCGGCCCGGACAATTTTACATTCAAAGCAAATGACGGGGGAACGCCCCCTGACGGCGGCGATTCGAATATTGCTACTGTTTCGATCACGGTTAATCCGGGAAGATTTACTATTTTCTCCGAAGATTTCGAAAGTGGCCTAGGCAGTTTTACCATAGACAATAGCTTCGGCGATGGTTCAGGATTGTGGCATCTGACTGCCATTTGTAATTCCGTCCTGTCCGGCCACTCTACGCCGACTTCGCTCTATTATGGCCAGAATAGCACATGCAACTACGACGCTGGACAAACTGAAGGGATAGTAATTTCTCCCGTAATCAGTCTGGCCGGAGCCTCGGCTATCCTGTTAGAATTTAACTATATGCTCGAAACAGAGCAGCTTTCAGAATTTGACATAGCTTCAGTGGAGGTCTCGGAGAACGGTGGTGACTTCGTAGAATATCTCAGTAATACTGCGGGAACTCTTCAGGACTCTTCCGGTGGCTGGGTTCCAAAAACATTAGATCTTTCGTCAATGGCAGGGTCTAATATTCAGATTCGCTTTCGGTTCCGGACGATTGACGATGTATACAATACTTACCCCGGTTTTTATGTCGATGATGTAAACGTGACTGGGGCAAAGTACACTATTTCCGGCCACATCCGGAATGAATGTAACGTTCCTGTGGAAGGTGTGCTGGTCGATGCCAATAATGGTGGCGGCCAGGACACGACCGATGTCAATGGTTTCTATGAGGTCCAGGTGAATTACAACTGGTCTGGGACGGTGACGCCGACCAAGAACTATTATACGTTTGACCCGAATTGGAGGAGCTATGCCGATGTTCTTGCCAACCAGACGGAACAGAACTACCAGGCCGCTAATATCTACGACCTTGATTGTAACGGCTCAATCGGTTTTGGTGATATTGGGATAATAAGTGAAAACTGGCTTGATGGTCCAGATCTTCCAGGTGATTTCTACAAGGATGAGGATGATATTGTTAACTTCCTGGATTTCGCTGAATTTGCACAACACTGGCTTGAAGGCAACATCCCGTAAGCTGGTTAAAGCTTGATAATCATTCAAGGGCAAAAATTTAGGGGAGGGATTTTTGTTTCTCCCAATTACATAGGCATAAACCTGCCGGCATCGCCCCTGCCGGCAAAGGGTAAAAATCACGTGAAATACGGAGGGTAAATCTTACCTGCAAACCTATCTTGAGAGGGGTTTTGACAGTTTAAGGACGGTTTTGGACTGTTAGTTGCGATTTTTTGGGACCAAAATCGGGCAAAAATTGTGCGAATTTGGTGAAAAAACTATTGCCTGCAGGACGTTTGACGATTATCATATGGTGTTTGATTGTAAGGATTAACGGCTACCAGAGCCAAATTAAAACCGCCGCAGGCGGGTAAAGGTGTGAGAAAATGGTTTTGACAGGAATGAGTGAACAGTGCTGCACAGGGAACTAAACAACCTGTACGGCTGTGCCTTTGCGCAAATGGTGGCCTGGAAATCGGCGTTTCTACTTCAGGAGACGAGTGAGGTTTGCTGTTACTGGAGGCAGTTGATGTAATAAGGTAAGCTACAACCTCTGTTTGTTTCGGGTTTGTTTTTGAAGTGGAAGCTGTTGAGGTTTCCACTTTTTTTTGGCAAGGACCGCCCTGCTTTCCGCCTTCGGCAGGAAGACGCGTAGGGCGAACAATATTAGGAAACTAACTATGAGTCAGGAAATAACAAGAATAGTCGACAATATAGCACGCGACAAGAACATCGACAGGGAATCCATTTTCGCTGATTTGGAAGAAGCTATGGTATCAGCGGTCAGGAAGCAGTTCGGCGAGCCGGAAAGCGAAATAACTGTACACATCGACCGCACCACAGGCGAAATAACGGCTTTCAAGGACAAAGTCCAAATTGATATGACACACCTTGGTCGAATCCCCGCCCAGACAGCCAAGCAGGTGATGATTCAGAAAATAAAGGCCAATGAAAGAGACAGCATCTACACCGAGTTCAGCAAGCGAAAAGGAACTATTGTCAGCGGCTCTGTTGTCCGGTACGAAAGCGGAACATTAATTGTTAATTTAGACCACCGCGCCGAAGGCTTTATGCCCAAGAACGAGCAAATAATGGGGCAGAGCCATCACCCGGGCGAGAGGATTCGATGTCTGATTCTTGATGTGAAAGAAACTTCAGGCCAGGTCAAGATTATCCTGTCACGCACGCACCCGGATTTTATCCGAAAATTGTTCGAGCTGGAGGTGCCGGAAATTTCAGAAAACATCATCGAAATACGTGCGCTGGTGCGGGAAGCAGGCTATCGAAGCAAAGTTGCAGTTGCCTCGTCCGATGAAAAGGTTGACCCGGTTGGAGCGTGCGTTGGCGTTCGTGGCAGCAGAATAAAAAATATAGTCGACGAGCTTGGCGGTGAGAAAATAGATATTGTCCGCTGGAACGAGTCGTCACAGGTGCTTATCTCCAATGGCTTGATGCCGGCAAAGGTCAGCGAAATTGCTTTGTGTTTTGAGCTGGGAAGAGCAACGGTAGTGGTGGATGAGGACCAGCTTAGCCTGGCTATCGGAAAGCACGGGCAGAACGTCCGGCTGGCGGCAAGATTGACGGGATGGGATATCGATATACTAACACCTGACGAGTACAATCAGGGCATCGAACGTTTGACAAATTGCGTCAAAACTGCGGCAGGTGATGATACGCTAGTCGATAAGCTGATAGCGCTCGGAGTTATATCGGTTCTGGATTTGGAAGATGTCGGGGCAGAACCCCTCGTTAGCGAACTGGGTATTGATGCCGGTTTAGCTGAGAAATTGATTGCAACAGCAACTGAAGAAGCTAGGCGTTTGGCGGCTGAGCCGAAAAAACAAGCGGAAAGCCTGCTGGAAAAGCAAAGTGACCACCAGCATGATGAATCTGCCTTAGGCAAAGAGCTGGAAGCGACAGATAATGAACAAACGGTAACAAACAACGAATAGCCGGTTGAAAAAGAACCTGAATTCACTGTTCAGGAATTGGAGTTTTTTTGGCTGCCACGAGAGTTTACATTCTGGCTAAGGAGCTTGGAGTAAAAAGCACTGCTATTGTGAAGAAGTGCCAGGATGAGGGGCTGGACGTTAAGAACCACATGTCCTGGATTTCGGCAGGTCTGACGGCGACTGTTCGCGAGTGGTTCAGCGAAGGAGAACACGCCACAACGGTTGAGACGACCGAGAAGGTAGACCTGAAAAAGGTCCGGCTCAAGAAAAAACGGGTAACAAAGAAAGGAAAGAAGCCCGAACTAGTCGAGGCCCAGGCAGAACCTGAAGCAACTGAGCAAAAACCTGCGGAAACAGCAGTTATCGAAGAAGTAAAACCGGAAGAAGTAAAACCAGTCGAGCCCCCCAAGGAACAAGAGCCGGAGGTCATACTGCCTGCCGGCCCGCTTTTAGAAAAGCCCGAGCCAGCCAAACTGAGCGGCCCGCAGGTAGTTCGGGTCGAAGCGCCGGAACCATTAGGACCGCCGAGACCAAGACAAAAATCAAGACCAAGATACGATGCACCTGTTACTGAGCCGTTGATGTACACCAAAGGGAAACTGGAAGAGCCAATTGTGGCTTCACCGAAGGAAAAGGGACGAGGGCCAAAACGACACAAGGAGAGAACGCAGGGACGTCGACACAGTGATGACGATGTAAAAGTCATAAAACCGCTCAAAGTCAGCAAATGGCGACAGAGGGACATTGAAGAAAGACAAGCTCGGCTTGATGCGGCCGGCGGCGAAAGTCTGCGATTAAGGCCGACACGCAAAATCCTTACCAAGGCCCACGCAAAAGCTGTTGAAATCAGCAGACCGAAAAAAGCGACAATAAGCGAGCCGATTACAGTAAGGGATTTGTCTTCTGTACTGGCGGTAAAATCGGCAGACATTATCACTAAATTGATGCAGCAAGGTGTAATGGCCACTGCCAATCAGGTAATAAGCTCCGAAGTTGCGGAACTGGTTGCTCTGGAGCTCGGCACAGAATTGGTTGTAGAGCACAAAAAAACTCTGGAAGAGCAGATACGGGCCGAATTTGACGGTAGGCAAAAAAATAATCTCGAAAAACGTTCGGTGGTGGCAGCTATGCTGGGCCATGTTGACCACGGCAAGACCAGCCTGCTGGACAAAATCAGGACGACTAAGATAGCGGCCGGCGAGGCCGGCGGTATTACACAGCATATCGGCGCCTCTCAGGTCAGCTGGGACGATAAGAAGGTGACATTCCTTGACACGCCAGGTCATGAGGCGTTCACCGCGATGCGGGCACGCGGTGCAAATATGACCGATGTCGTGGTTCTGACGGTTGCCGCCGGGGACGGAGTGATGCCCCAAACCATCGAGGCAATACATCATGCCAAGGCAGCGGGCGTTCCGATTATTGTAGCATTAAATAAAATAGATTTGCCCGGCATCGATTTTAATCGCGTTTACGCGCAGCTGTCTGAGCAGGGTTTGACACCGGTGGAATGGGGCGGAGATACGGAAGTTGTAAAAACCAGTGCCGTTACCGGCACCGGCATTAACGATTTGCTCGAACACCTCGATTATACAGCCGAATTACTCGACCTCAAGGCTGATAACACGGTACCTGCGACCGGATGGGTAGTGGAGGCGAAGATGTCACCGCAGCTTGGTCCTGTGGCAACTCTTTTAATTAAAGAAGGCCGACTAAACAAAGGCGATGTGGTGCTTGCCGGCTGCGCCTTCGGCAGAGTGAAGAGCCTGAAAGACGGCTACGGCAAGAAGATAAAGTCAGCTGCAAGCTCTATGCCGGTGGAGATAGCAGGTCTGAGCGATGTACCGCAGGCAGGCGACAGATTTTACGTCACGGATGATATCAACAGGGCCAAAGCTGCCGCTGAGGAAAACCAAATGCTCTCGCGGGAAAACTCGCTGGCCAAACGAACACAGGTAACGCTGGATAATTTATTCAGCCACATAGAGTCCGGCAAGATAGCCGAGTTGAATCTTATCATTCGTGCCGATGTCCAAGGTTCGGTGGATGTTTTGACGAAATATTTATCTGAGCTGAGCACCGACGAGGTAAAGGTTAAGATTTTACATGCGGCGCCGGGCGGTATCACAGAAGGCGATTGTCTGCTTGCCGAGGCGTCGAACGCCATAATAATCGGCTTCAATGTTGTGCCTGAAGAACGCGTGGCCAAGATTGCAGAAACCAGAGGCATTGAGATAAGACTCTACGATATAATCTACCGCATAACCGAAGATTTACAAAAATCCATGGCCGGCCTGCTTAAACCCGAGGAAAAAGAGGAGCCCGTTGGCAGGGCCGTGGTAAGAACTGTTTTCAAAATTTCGAAGCTCGGCGCGGTGGCAGGTTGTTTAGTCAGCGATGGTATCGTGACCAGAAGTGCCAAAGTTCGCCTGATACGTGATAATATCGTAATCAGAAGCGACCTGACCATAGAGTCCTTAAAGCATTTCAAAGATGATGCCCGCGAGGTCAAGGCAGGCCTGGAGTGCGGCATTAAGATAGCTAAATTCGACGATATTAAGGTCGATGATGTTTTTGCCCTTTATGAAATCGTTAAAGTGGCAAGAACCCTTTAAATTGGTAATTAGTAATTATACCATTTGACCAAACAATGGCGACAAGAAGGCAGGAAAAGGCGGCACGAGCGATAAAAGAAGCGGTCAGCGACGCTATTGCCAACCATCTTAACGACCCGCGTATCGAGGGCTTTGTGAGCGTTACGAGAGTTGATGTAGCTGTCGACTTGCGCAGTGCGGAAGTGTATCTGAGCATCTTCGGCAAAAATGATACCGCCCAGGACAAAACTTATGAGGCGATAACGCACGCCAGGAGTCGAATACAATCGCTGCTGGCAGGTTCGCTGCAGTGCAAATTCTGTCCTGTTTTGCGGTTTCATAAGGACGAGAATTTCAAGAAGACGCTTGAAACCATAAAATTGATAGAACAGGCCGCAAGTGAGCGGAAAAAGAGGGATTCGGTTGACGAAAAACAAGAGCCGTTGTAAACTCGTGCTGCGTAACGCGAGCTGCCGAAACCGACAGGGAATTTTATGAAAAACGGTAAAAACTATTCGAAAAAGGTACAGAAACTGTACCGTTCATTGAAACATAAACATCCGGCAGTCCGTAAAGTCACATACGAAGAGCCGGTGGACGCCCTTGTTTATGCCATCGTTAGCTCGGAATTGAGCGAGCCGGCGGCGCAATCCGCGATTAATAAGCTTACGGAGCATTTCGTTGACTGGAACGACCTGCGTATTTCGCGGGTAGAAGAAATCGCCGAAGCAATTGGGGTGGAAGTGTCTGCTGCAAAAAACATAGCTTCGGCGCTTACTGCAGCTTTAAAGGCCGTATTCAGCAAATATAATATGGTCAGCTTAAAAGCATTGAGCAAGATGAGTAAACGTCCGGCTAAAGCGTTCCTCGAGAAAATAGAAGGTGTCAACCGCTTTGTGGTCGATTATTGTATGCTTACGTCTCTGCATGGACACGCAATCCCGCTCACAAAAAAGATGGCAGAATATCTGAAAAGCAACGAGTTGGCACACGCGGAAGCCGACGAGGAAGAAATAGAAGGCTTCTTGGCCAGGCAGGTCTCGGCTGAAAACGCCTACGAGTTTTATTCTCTTTTACGGAGAGAGAGCGAAGCACGCAAGGCGGGTAAGAAGAAAAAATAAAACAAAAGCTAAAAGGAAGGAACCGTTGTTTGAGATGTCAGAAAAGATATTAAAATTAGGTATACCCTCGGGCAGTTTGCAAAAGGCGACGGTTGAACTTTTCGGCAAGGCCGGTTTCAACATCGTCGAATCCGAAAGAAATCTCCGGCCTCGCATAGATGATGAGCAAATCGGGCTAACTATGCTGCGGGCACAGGAGATGAGCAGATATGTCGCCGGGGGCGAGCTCGACGCCGGAATTACTGGCTTCGACTGGATAGCAGAAAACAAATCAGATGTAGTAGCGGTCGCTGAGCTTGCATACAGCAAAGCTACAAGCGAACCGGCTAGATGGGTATTGGCCGTGCCGGACGAGTCAAAGGTGAAAAAACCGGCCGATTTGCGCGGAGGCATAGTCGCAACCGAGCTGGTCAAGGTAACAGAGAAGTATTTCGCAGATAAAAATATCGACGTAAAAGTCGAATTCAGCTGGGGTTCTACGGAGGTAAAGGCACGCCTTGTTGATGCGATAGTGGAGCTTACCGAAACAGGGACCTCACTTGTGGCGAATAATCTGCGGGTGATAGATACCGTCATATCTTCTACGACAAGATTGATAGCAAATAAAAAAGCCTGGCAGGATAAATTCAAGCGGGAAAAAATAGAAAATATCGCCATTTTGCTCAATGCTGCTGTCGAAGCCCGCACCAAAGTCGGCTTGAAAATGAACATAAAGAAAAGCGCCCTCGACAAAGTCTTAAAGATTCTTCCTGCCGAGAAAAGCCCGACAATTTCAAGTTTGGCCGACAAGGATTATATTGCGATAGAAGTCGTCATCGACGACAAGGTCGAGAGGACACTGGTCCCGGCTTTGAAACGCGCCGGAGCATCCGGGATAATCACCTATCCGCTAAATAAGGTCATCCACTAAAAAAGCTGAAAATATAGCACAAAATTAAAATTTTAATTGACAAAGATATTAGAATGTCTTATATTATTGGCATATGCTAATAATATAGGAAAGTTATATGTCTCGGCCTTTTAAATGCAGAAGAATTTGTTGCGACCCAAAATCGGATTATTTTAAACCTCGCGGCATACCTGTAACTCGATTGGAAGAGATAAACCTTACTATGGACGAACTCGAGACTATTCGCCTTGCAGATTTAGAAGGAATTTATCAAGAGAGCGCGGCTTCGAAGATGAATATTTCACGCCAGACATTCGGCAATATTGTTAATTCAGCCCACAAAAAGATAGCTGATGCGTTGTTAAATGGAAAGGCATTGAAAATAAAAGGAGGTGTATACGCTATGGCAGAAATGAGAAAATTTAAGTGCTACGTTTGTAACAACACATGGGAAGTTCCTTATGGAACAGGCAGACCAAAAGAGTGTACTCAGTGCAAAAGCACCAATATCCACAGAGCTGCAGAAGACAGGGGTTATGCCAGAAGAGGCGGTGCTGGTTATGGCAGAAGACGATGCGGGAGGTTATCAGTATGAGAATATGTATCCCGACAGAAACAAATGCAGGCAAAGATGCGAAAGTATACAGCCATTTCGGAAGTGCTCCCTATTTTACTGTCTATGATACGGAAAAAGATGATAGCCAATCGATTGAAAATTCAAATCAACATCATGTACATGGCGCCTGTCATCCTATAAGTGTTTTAACCGACAAACAGATAGATGTGGTAGTTTGTGCTGGTATGGGAATGCGCGCTATACAAAAGCTTAACGGGGCGGGTATCAAAGCATATAAAGCATCTGGAGCAACAGTCTTGGAGATAATCGGAAAATACAAAGCAAATGAATTAAAAGAGATTACCTTAGAAGATGCTTGCAGTCACAACGGATGCCATTAAAAGGAACTGTTACAATAAAAGCTACCCCAACAGGGACAACATCCGTCCCGACATTTCAGGGACCTTGTATTTCAAGATTAAAGTTTGCCCGTCATTTTTTGCGGGTTATTTCGCTCTTGCAAGGTAGGAGGCGTCATCTGTGCTGATACGAACAACGTCGCCGACATTGATAAATGGGGGAACGCGGACTTTCAGGCCTGTCTCAAGAACAGCTTCTTTCATTTGATTCGTTGCCGTGGCGCCTTTTAGCATCGGCGCTGTTTCTGTAACGGCCAATTCGACCGCCTTGGGCAGCTCGATGGTAACAACTTTACCATCGCACGCCAATGTTACTACAGGTGTATTAGGTTTGAAGAATTTTATCGATTCGCCGATTAAATCATCTGGGACGGTGGTCTGGTCGTAGGTCTGTGTATCCATAAGGATATGACCGGAGCTGTCGGAATAGAGATATTCCATCTCGCGCCGGTCGAGAAAGGCCTGCTCCAGCTCCTCGGTGGAGCGGAGACGTTTTTCGATTATGATGCCGTCTGCGATGCATTTTAACTTGGCCTGCACGAACGCTCGCAGGTTACCCGGCGTTACGTGCTTTGCCTGGACGCATACATAAAGCTTTCCGTCTAAAATGGCGGCCATACCAACTCGTAAGTCATTTGCCTTCATATCAAGTTTCCCATTTGGTTCTCAATTAGCCGTTAATAAACGCTGAAAAATACCCGAAAAACGAAAAAAAATCAACCCTTAATAATCAATCATTACTCGGTCGGGCTGATATCTTTGAATTCGAAAAAGAAACCTTCCGGCGTGCTGATGCCGTAAAAAGCGGATTGTCCCAGATATTTACGCACTGCATCCAACGATGGTAATAGGTCGAAATTAACCAATTCGCTGACTCCCGCCGGGCAAAATTTAGCTGAAGTCTGGTCAGCTTTGTTTTGCTTTATCATCCACCAGAAAAGTTCGCCCGACGCTGCGTTATCCTCCAAAGTCGCTATTCCAACAGCCGAAGGAATGGCTTGTTTGGCGGAAGCAAACCACTTTGCCTGGCCGACTGATAAAGTCTCGGTGCTGCTCAAAGCGCGGATGGCCCGCTCAACAGCAGCTTCGCTTGCGAAAATCAGATGAGTATCACTAACTGTAAAAGCCAATGTGGGCGTTTGCGGAGCGCCTGGTCCGGAGCCGGTCTGCATCGGTGTCCTCCCGGGTGTGAGAAAAGGCATGGCCGACTGGCCTAACAGATAAATGGTGTGGCCGAGAAGCTCACGCCTTGCATCGGGATTATTCGCAGCTAAAACTTTGCTGTGAAGAAGAGAAAGAGATTTTTCGATTGCCTCGCGGTCATCTATGGCCAAAGCTACAAGAGGTTCCGTCGGCAGCGTTGTATTTGAGAATGGCTTGTTGACGCTCCGGGCTATTACTATCTGCGAGCCGAGGTGGTTGATAACATCGGTTTTCAATTTCAATCCCGGCTCACCGTCGGGACTGTCCGGCAAATCCAGCATCTGCATCATCATTCCGTACTGGGGATTAAAATTGTAGACAATGTTGTACAGCTCATCATATGCCTTTTTGATATTCAAATTGAAAAATGTTACCGAATAGGCCGATGCGGGAATAAACCGAGGCAGGTTGTAACCGGCCGATTCTGCCTCGAGCATCTTGCAAATTCCCTTTTTGGCGCCGTTAATTTTGAGAAATACTTTGGTGGTAGCTGAATTACCCGGATTCCTGCCGACGCCTGCTGAACAGGCCAGGGCGGCAACGTTATCTATGCCCAGATCGGCCGTCCATTTACGCGCTTCGCCGGCCGGGTCTTCGGCGAGCATTGTCTTTATGACTTGTTTTATGTTTATGTAGAAATCGATGTCGTAATAAGGACCGACGGTTTTCATGGCAGCTTTGTAGTCGCCATCATCGGCCAGCGTCGGGCTGCCGGAACCTTTGATATGTGCGATGACAAATTTAAGAATGTCAATGTCCGTAGCGGCTATGAAAGAATCGCCGATAAAGCAGTGATTTAGCGTCGCAGAGGCTTCGTCAATTGTTATTTCAATACGGACACCGCGGTATTTCTCGCTTTTTTTCTGGTGTCCGCCGGCTTCGATATTCTTTTTGAGCATTTTGTCTACAGATTCTTTTATCTTATCGATTCCTTCGCCCCACTGCGTTATTATCACAATAGGCGGCTCATTAAAATCTTTGCTCTGTTCATTAAGCACTAAAGCGGCGGCAACTCTGCCCTCCGGCCATATATCCGTACTTAAAAGCGCCTTAAAGATGTCGTTGTCATCTAATTTCTGGATTTTTTCGTGCCATTTCACCTTGGCGTCTTCGACAAAAGCTGCCATTGCCGGATCTGCGTAAAACTTATAAAAGCTGGTTTTTTCAAATTGGGTTTTTAACTGTTGAAAGTCGTCTATATCCATTAGCAGCATAGTTTCTGGAGGAAGCAGCTTGGCTGTCTTTGGCAGTACCTTGGCTTTGGACTTGGCAGAAGCAGGAATATTCAAAAATCCGAGGACAAAACAGCAAAAAACCATTAGGGCACAATTGAATTTCCGCCTTATGCGACTATTATCTGTTCCTGGGGACATATTTCACCTTTAGACCTTTCGATAATCTCAAGTTTCATTCGAGATGCGCTTCATTATTGATGAGAGTCAGCTTTGCCTTCGACTGTATTGGGGGACTGTTGTTTTTCAGAATTTTGTCCGGGCTGGTCGAAAAATCTCGGCTCGGCTTTATTGCGTCTTCGGTCCGGCTGAATGTATTTGAAGCCGGTGTTGGGATTGTCCTTGTCATATACGAAGGCGTCGCGGTTATCTATGAAATGCTTTACGTAATCGACCGGTATGGCAAAACCCAATCCGCCAAAGAATATATATCCCATATTGGTGACACCGATGACCTCGCCCGCGAGATTAAATAACGGCCCACCGGAATTACCCGGATTAATATCAGCATTAGTCTGGATATAAACAAGGCCCTCGAACGGTCTGTTTACTGTACTGATGACGCCGTCGGTGACGGTTCGCTCCAGACCGAGCGGATTACCGATCGTGAAGACCCTTTCGCCAACCTTGACTTTATCGATATCACCAAGATATGCGTATCTGACCTTTATGTCCCCAAGGTCTTCGACTTTTAATAACGCGAGATCAACAAAGGGATTAATTGCTTCTATTTTGATATTCTTGAAAGGCTTTTTCTCGAAGCCGCCCTTTATTTTTCGGAACATAGCAACTTCGATTTTTGTCTCTTTTTCTATTACGTGATAATTGGTTATCAGGTATCCGTCTTCATTGATAAAGAAACCTGAGCCCATCCCAACCGGGCTTGAGACCGTTACGACGGCTTCAGAGAACGCTTCCACGCATTTTTCGATGGTTGTTTTTTTCAGATTTGCGGTGTGATACAATCGGCTGCTCCCATCGCCCCGGGGCTGCGGTTCACCGGCATTAACATCCAAACCGCTGACATCGATATCCCCTGCCTTGAGTGCATTCGAGTATTGGTATTCGAGTATTTTTTCCTTCGGGATAGCAAGGACGGCCGCTCCGACATCTATTATCAGCTGGTTTTCTTTTTCCGCAAGGATATCACCGGTTAGGCTTTGGCCTTCTTTTAGGACGACTGTATCAGCCCGGGAAACTGCACAAATGCATAACAGCACAATAGCACATAAGCATTTATGGCTTATATTCTTGAGCATTTACCACTCCTGAATTAATACTTTTAGGCTGATTTCGCGAGCGCAAACTGTTATTATAGGGCTCATCTGCTTTTAACGCAAACAGAAAATCAATCGGCCTTTTCTCGAAACGGATTTAGCGGAAAAAGCTTTACTGACCGGCGGTTAGAGAATTTTGTTGCAAAGTGCTCTTTATTATTGAGAATGAGGAACTGGATGACAAAATACCGGCGAATAAGTAATGATTGCTAAAAGATGGTTTTTACACTGCACAGGTATATATTTCGTGAGCTTCTGAAGGTTTTTGTTCCGTCGGCGGTGGCCCTAACGCTGATGCTTAGCCTCGGCAGTGTCCTGCGGCCGATTCAGGAATACGGCGTGGGACCTCGGCAGGTGGTCCACCTTATGGGCTACTTTCTCCCCGTTACTCTGACCTTCGTATTGCCGATGGCTGCTCTATTTGCGGCGACTCTGGTTTACGGACGGTTTGCCAGTGACAATGAACTCGATGCCTGCAAAGCTGGCGGAGTAAGCCTGTTGACTCTGGTTTATCCAGGCCTGGTTCTCGCGATTATTGTGTCGATTGCAAATCTGGTTTTAAGTTTCTACGTGATGCCGGCATTTGTGCAACGCGCGGAAAAATCTCTCAAGGCCGACGCCAAACAGATACTCTTCCGAAACCTCCAGCGCAGCGGTTACTATAAACTGCCGCCGGACGGACGCTACCGAATCTACGCCGACCTGGCCAACTCGTGGAACAATACGCTTTCAGGCGTGATTGTTGTCGGGGCGAAAGATTCCAGAATAGAAAAAATCATCGCCGCCGAAAGGGCTGAACTCAGCTTCGACCCGCATGAGAGGTTTAATGAAGTACGGATAACGGCTTATAACACATACCAAATGGGTCTTGAAGGCGAGTCGCCCTTCTCTGCCGAACGGGTGCCGCTGACGATGCCGTTTCCTCCACTGATGGGCGACGACATAAAGTTTAAAAAGATTGACGAGATGAAGAAGATTCGCCTTGACCTGATGAGCTTTGACCCCATTGCGAAATTGGCCATCGATACTTACGCACAACTTACCGTAGAGCTGCTGGCTGACGACATTACCAAAAAGATATCCGTCGCTTCCGAAGGCAATTCCCCGTCTTTAGAGACTGCTGAAGATACCAACAGTTTCTATAAGCTGCATAGCGGCGAGAAATTAGTCGAGTTCACCGCAGACCAATGCAAAGTCATTGGCGAAGAACAAGTGCAGTTGTCCGGCAAAGTCGTGGTCATTGAACACGATGCGTTCAGCAAAAAAGTTTTGCGGACCCTTCGATGTGCGACGGCTTCACTGCATATCGAAGGCGATAAACTTGCACCGACCCTGACAATGGACATCCGCAGCCCGACGTGGCAGCTGGTGGATGGTTCCGAAGGTTTGGCTCAGCGTGTTATCATTCGCGGTCTGGTTCTCCCAAAAACCGTAACAGACAAATTCGTATCCGCCGATGTCCTGAAAACCGTCAGTCGCGATTCGATTAAAGCAGCGCTGCCGAATGGACCGAGCAGCGAACTGGATGCCCTGCAAAACAGGCTTCAAAGAAAAATACAGGGGACATTGGCCGATATAAGGGCTGAGCTGCATTCCAGGCTGGTATTCGGAATTGGCTGTGTGGCGCTGATGATGATTGGTATCGGCTTGGGTATCATCCTCAAAGGCGGACACCTCCTCAGCGCCTTTGGGGCAAGCTCACTGCCTGCTGTGGTGCTGATAGTTTGCATAATGATGGGCAAAAATATTACCAAGAACCCCTATACACAGGTAAGCTCCGGCATAGTGCTGATGTGGGCTTCAGTGATTTTTTTGTCCGTGGTCGCCGTGATAATGTACCGAAAGCTGTTGAGAAATTAAACAATACAGTATTCGAGATTAATATGAAACTGTTGGATAAATACGTCGCTAAGAACTTTCTGATTGGCTACATAATTGCCTTTTGCGTGCTGATGGGCCTGCGAATAATTATCGATTTGTTCGTGAACCTGGATGAATTTACCGAGCACGCCAACCTCGGCTTCTTTGCGGTAGTCGGAAATGTACTCAGCTTTTACGCCCTGCACAGTCTGCTTTACTTTCGTGATTTTGCCGGGATGATAACCGTTGTCGCAGCCGCGTTTTCGCTGGGCAAAATGATACGCTTTAACGAGTTAGTGGCCGTGATGGCTTCGGGAGTCAGTTTGAAGCGCGTGATTATGCCGATAGTGATTCTCTCGTTCCTGCTGACCGGCCTGCTCGTAATAGACCAGGAACTTTTAATCCCGCCCCTCAGCGACAAGCTCGTTCGCGGCCAGGACGCCCTGCCGGGCCGGGAAAAATACGATGTATGGTTTATCGACGACGACAACGGCTCACTAATTTGCACCGAAGAATTCTATGTAAAAACGTCAACGATGAACAGGCCGACTATCATCCTGCGCAGCAAGAAGGCCGACTCCGCCGTTTGGGAGGTGACCGGCCGGATATCCGCAGACAAGGCGGTTTACAATCCCCAAACCGAAAAGTGGGATTTCATTAACGGCCTGATTATCGAAAAAGGCTCCGAAATCGGCGCCAAGCCAATCGCCTCTTACGCCAGCAGCATCACTCCGAAAGATATCCCCGTAATGCGCAGGTCCCGGCATATAACCCTGCTTAGCTCGCATCAGCTGTCCCTTCTCGCGGCCCAAAGGACAAAAGTCAAAGACCTCGCCCAGCTTTACAGTCAGAAGCACTTTCGTATTACCGACCCGATTATTAGTCTTGTGATGCTTATGATAAGCCTGCCGATTCTGGTCTGCCGAGACCCGAAGGCGATGAAGTCAGCCATTATGATTAGCTTTGCTACAACATCAGCGTGTTTCGTCACGGTCTTTATCTGCAAGATGCTTGCCGTCGAGGCCATTTTCGATAGGGTAATCCCCGAGTTCTGGGCCTGGCTGCCCGTCTTTATCTTCGCACCCGTCGCCATCCTCGAACTCGACTCTATGAAAACTTGATTAGTCATAACAGGCCCTTCGACAAGCTCAGGGCAATTTTACCCGCCATAAGGCTGAGTAAAATTGGCTTTGTTTGGGTTTGTTTTTTCGAGTTGGTAGTTCGTGGTTCGTAGTTGTTAGTCACGGTATTTACTAAAGTTACAAGCATTTCAGGCATTTCAAAAATTGGGTTCGTTTTGCATAATTTATTCATTTTGATTGATTTTTCCGCTATAAATAGAAAATCTCCGTGTCCGCAGTTTTAGCCACAGAGAACACAGAGAAGTAAATTGTAAATAGTATTAATTGGTTATTGGTAACCGCTCATTGGTAATTCCTTTAAGGGTTTTTGTTTCGACAAAGACTTTCCCCCCCCGCTACTTCGCTTTTGCGAAGTAAAACGACGGGGGCGACGAAGCGTCTGCCTCTATAATTGGTGGAACTTGCGCGATTGATGCGAAAATTATAGCCGTCGCTCGTGTCTCGGCCCTCGTAACTCGATGTAGGAAAAGGAGTAAAAATTTTTAAGATTTTCCGATTTTACTGTTTACCTACCTGCGCTTTTGATTGATTTCTTTGCAATGCCCGTAAAAACTCCAGCACTATCCACAAATTCTCCAGATTGCTACCTTTAGGTAGTCGATTTATAAGTAGCACCTCTTAACATAATCAATGAAAGGATTTCGAATGAAAAATATTAGTACAAAATTGATTCGGGCTGAATACCAATATTATGTTGAAAAGGCGACCGGTACAAATAATGAAATTGATTGGAATAAACTCGTAGATTTGCTTTGCGTAGACGGAGATTGGACAATACAGGGCGCTGAAACATTGGTCGCAATTGTTCAAAATTATGGAAGTTTTGTACTAAAGAATGCTCTTGCCCTTGCGATTGCTACAAATATTGAAGATGGCGAACTTGGATTATAAAATTTATGAGAATCAAAAAGGATAGGATAGTTACGTTAAAATTGCCAAGGTTGATGGTTGGGCAAATTATTGACGGTCTGCGGGAAAGACAAAAAATTTGGTTATACACAGCAGAGTATATGGAAACTGGTCACACTGAAGAATATTGTATTATCGAAGAATGTTCGGATGCCGAAGAAGCAAAAAATATTGCCACATATTACGAGGAAATTATAAAGGAGATAAACACACAACTTACCCTACAAGAACAGTAATCCAAGGAGCGAAAGACATGATCTTATTAGATTTCGCTAAATTGTGTCTTGCGCAAAGTAGTCTAACATTTTTAGCAGTTATGCTACTTCCGCCTTTTGAATAAGGTAATTCGTGATCGAAATGAAGATTATCTTTACAACCACAAATAACACACTTTCCTTGGTCGCGTTTCCAAACCTCGACTTTAACCTGTGTCGGAATAGCACGAGTTACTTTAAGAAACGGTTCGCTTTTAGAAGGAGCTTTTGCAGGTCTTAGGAAAAATCTGCAAACTTTTCGGCCGCCATCGGATAAAACTTTAGCATCAATCAGTTCATATCCTCCTCTATCACACCATACGCCCACTGAGATTTTTTCATACACTTGGACTAATTCTGGTTTTCGTTTCCCATCTTTATAGCCAGTAACTGCTTGGAAAAATTTTCCATTTTCTGTTAAATTACCAGAAGATGTTTTAAGTGGTTGGTCTTTCTTCTTAGGGTCGGTGCCTGTCTGTTTTGGTTCATCGTGTCCTTCATATTCGAGAAGGCCAGTGTCAGGATGCCAGCGGTCTTTATATGGAGCACCACGTCTTACACTCATTAGGATTATTGAGTATCCGTGTTTGATTCGGAAGTTCATTCCTCGTTGGAGCATAATATCTTCTCGCTTTACGATATCGGAATAAGAAATTATGCTTTTATATGCCATTTATAAAATCCTTTTACCTGCAATATTGTAGCAGGAAACAGGCAATAGACAACCGAAATATCAAACGACTCGGCTGGAAAGTTTTGGTTGTCTGGGAATGTCAAATCAAAAAACATGAAAAGCTGATTAACAAAATTTCAAAATTTCTCAAAGGATAATTCGCAGGGAATTTACCGCTTACTTACGTGCGCGGCTCTGTAACCCGCGCAATAAATTGCGGGGCTAAATATTTTGAGATTGCTGCACCCCGCTGCTGTCTTGCGACAGCAAGACGCGGGGTTCGCAATGACCGACCCCCGACAATAAACCCTGCCATAGTGATGGCAGGGCTAACCGAACCCCGTCATCATCCGCCTTTGCCAATGCTACGGCGAGATAAAAGATGACGGGGCTAACCACCGTCGCCGTGCCGGCGACGGCTAAACGAAAATCATTCGATGCTGTTCAATTGCTTCGATAGCTGTTATGATGCGGGTGTCTTGTGAATTACCATTATTAAAGTTTAAATTCAGAGGTGGATTTTGTCTGTCGATGTTATCAGCGGGGTAGCTAAACGAATCAATGGAAACCAGTATGCTGTCAGGACGCTGGAGCGGCCCTATCAGCGCAGTGCGGCTGAGGTCATTGTCGCGGCTGAACTGGTCCGGCGTTTTCGCCTAATCGAAGGGGCTGAAGTCGTCGGCGAGGTCGAGCGGAAGAAAGACAAGGTAACGCTGGTATCGATAGAATCGATAGGCGGGATGAAGCCGGAGGATTTCGCGGGCAGGCCGCGATTCGGCGACCTTGTAGCTATCAATCCGGAGGAGCGATTCGACCTCGGCGGATGCGGTCAGGAGAGCATGCGAATTGTGGACCTTATATCTCCGATAGGCAAGGGGACGCGCCAGTTGATAGTATCTCCGCCGAAGGCAGGAAAGACGGTCCTTTTGGAACAACTGGTGCAGGCAATCAGGCAGTGCAGTCCGCAGACGAAAACAATCGTATTGCTGGTGGATGAGCGGCCGGAGGAAGTGACTGTTTTTCGCAGGGCGGTACCGGGTGCGCAGGTGGCAGCGAGCACGATTGATAACAAGACGGCCCAACATATCGAATTAATCGAGTTTATCCTTGCGCATGTGCAAATAGAACTGGAGTGCGGCAGAGAGGTTGTTTTGCTGATAGACAGCCTGACGCGCGTGGCGAGGGCGTTCAATAATCAGGTCGGCCGAAAGGGACCGCGTGGTCATACGATGAGCGGCGGGCTGGAGTCCGGGGTTATGGAAGTGCCGAGGCGATTGTTCGGGCTGGCGCGCAATATTGAAAACGGAGGCTCGCTTACGGTCATAGCTACCTGTCTGATAGATACGGGTTCGCGGATGGACCAGCTTATCTTCGAAGAGTTCAAAGGAACGGGCAACAGTGAGATTATTTTGAACAGAGAACTGGCGGAGGCGAGGATATTTCCGGCGATTGACATAGCTGCGAGCGGAACACGGAAGGAAGCGGTGCTCTACGATGAGGACGATATGCGGGGGCTGGTGACGCTGCGGCGGGTGCTGTCGGGTTACAGCAACCGTGACGGTATCGATGCGATGTTAAAACTGCTTAAGAAGTATCCGGATAATAAGGTGTTTTTGGAAAGTATGGCGACCGGAAGGTGATTTATCAGGCCGGGTAACCCATCGGCAAACCGAGAGGCTAAATATTATAGAGAACCCAGTCATCAAGATGACGGGGCTAACCTTTTATTGAGTCTCGGATTTCCTTATTTATTCTGACGCTGCACCACTGCCTTCCGCACATCGAGCAGTAATCGGCGGACGGCAGTTTACCTTCGCCGGTTTCCTTGCAGGCCTGGTCGTGCATTCGGCCGGCTGTCTGGGGGTCGATGGATTCGGCAATATGAGTTTCCCAGTCGAGGTTAAATCTGGCAGCGCTCAAATTCTTGTCGCGCTCGGCAGCGCCTTTTAGGCCTCTGGCGATGTCGGCGGCGTGGGCGGCGATTTTCGAGGCGATGACGCCTGCGCGAACATCATCGACATTAGGCAGGCCGAGGTGCTCTCTGGGAGTGACATAGCAAAGAAACGATGCGCCATAAAAGGCGGCGGCGGTCCCGCCGATTGCGGAAGTGATGTGGTCATAGCCGGGGGCGATATCGGTTACAAGCGGGCCGAGGACATAGAATGGAGCGTCATTGCAAAGCTTGCGCTCGAGTTCCATATTGTATTGAATCTGGTCAAAGGGGACATGGCCTGGGCCTTCGACCATAACCTGACAGCCGGCTTTCTGCGCCCTTGCGGTAAGCTCGCCGATGGTTTTTAATTCTGCGATTTGGGCCTTGTCGGTGGCGTCTGCGATGCAGCCGGGGCGAAGGCCGTCGCCGAGGGAAAAGCAGATATCGTATTGGGCCATTATTGCGCACAATTCATCAAACATTTCATAAAGAGGATTTTGTTTATTGTGATAGAGCATCCACTTGGCCAACAGGGCACCGCCGCGGCTTACGATGCCGCCGATACGGGTTTCAAGCAGCGGCAGGTGCTCTTTCAGCAGGCCTGCATGAATAGTGAAAAAATCGACGCCCTGAGCGGCCTGCTTTTCGATTGCCTGCAAAATTATTTTTTCATTTATGTCCTCGACGTTTCTGCCCTGGATGACCTGATAGATTGGCACTGTGCCGAAGGGGACGGGGCATTGCGCGAGCAGCTTTTGGCGCGTGTCATCAAGGTCGCCGCCTGTGCTCAAATCCATAATCGCATCAGCACCGGCAACGAGCGCAACTTTCATTTTTTCGATTTCGGTTTCAACAGAGGAGCTGACGCTGCTTGTGCCGATATTGGCATTTATCTTGGTACGAAGTGCCCTGCCTATGCCGACCGGCTTGAGATTAGTTTTAATATGCAGCGAATTTGCGGGTATTACCAGCCGGCCAGCAGCGATTTCTTTACGGAGGAGCTCGGCGTCGAGATTTTCATCGCGGGCCACCGATTTAACTGCATCGGTAACTTTGCCAGCTTTTGCGAATTGTAATTGTGTTGTCATTATCACTTTCCTACGCAGGTTTTATCCTGATCAGGTTCCAAGGGTTTTTTCTCAGACCCGCCTACATGCGGACCACCCCTAGTGAACTGTGTCTATTATATCTTATTGAGTGTTATAGTCAAAGAAATCTTTCGCGGTGTGCTATCCTGCGTGAAGAGGACTTAAAAATCCCTGCTCGTTTGCTTTTGCATCTCCAGGAAACACTTTTCAACCTCAGGCCATGGGGGAGTTTTATATTTATCAAAAACAGGATTGTCTTTGCGAACATATAAGACCATTTTTGTACCATCGGCTTCGACGATGATAGGCCGATAGTGTCGATAAAATACGTCATCGGTCGTAATTGTGTGCAGAACAATGTCCGGCTTGTGAGCAGCAAAAGAGTAAGCATAGTCGAACTTATTGTGACCTGCACGGCTGATCTCCGAATGGGCAGGCAGATGAGCAATATAAGGGTCGCACTTGCCCAAAAGGTCAAAGCACAAGCGTCTGGAGAAATAGGGGTAGACGCCTGCAAGCCGGACAGCGACGCTGGCATTGGGGTCAGCAACTTTTTCAACAGCAAGAAAAGCCCTGACATCCATTCGACCACCACCGGTCGTTTGCGGCCTCGCAAGCAAGAGGCAGTGATCCCAGTTTATACCATTGACCGCTACTACACATAAAGCGGTCAGAGCAAGACGAAAGGCTGTTTTCGGGGCGTCTGTTTTGCGATTTATAAGTAATATTGCTATACGGTTAATACCTTCCGCAGCCAAGACAAACAGGCCGAGACTATACGGTATTACGAACCGATGCAAAGGCCAGGCATCCCCGCCAACATATACCTGATATACAACAGCGATAGCGAAACTGCCGAGAACCAGAAAATGCCAGCGTTTTGTGTCCTTTATTACCGCTATAGCGGCGAGCAAAAGAGGCAGGCCGAATACCGCTACCGTCCAGAACGTTTGTTTGATGCCGGCTGCAATCCGATCCGGAAGTGACCAACCTGTAAGTTTGAGATAATATGTGTTAGGCAGCCATTGCCCGTAGAAGCGGTATCGCCACAAAAAATGAGCAGCCACCACCAAAGCGACGATAAGCAAACCTATAAGCAATCGAAACCGGTCCTTTTTTACTGAAAACCAGAAAAATAACAAAACAAACAACATCACAGCAAGAACATCCGGACGAACCAGCGCTGCCGGCGCAAACCACAAAACCGGCCTGATGCCCCCTCTTCCTTCAGATATGTATTTGATAGTGTCTGCCATCGCAAGGGTTACCAGAAGCGTCAGCAGTCCCGTTTCCATACCAAACAGCGTGAAGAAAATCAGATTATAAAAAGTTCCAGCCAGCACAATCGCACAGCAAGCCGAGACCGGCGGAACTTTGCAATACCGAGCAAGCAAAGCCGTACTTATCAAACATCCCCACAGAATCGGAACACCGAGAACCTGAACTAAAAGACAAGTATAGCTTGGGGACAGTCGAAACAGATGACAAATCCCCATGACAAAAGTCCATCCAAAAGTCGTATAGCCTTCCACCCGCTCGCCTGGGTTCCATACGAAGCCATGTCCATCTGCCCAATTGGCCGCATATCGCATGGAAATCATTGCGTCGTCGAATAAACAGAAATACCTGTGCCCTTCGACAACGAAACTGGTTTTTGCGATAAACCCAACCGAATATAAGCCCTGCAAAAGCCCAACCACCAAAACCACAATCCACACCATTTTATAATTCGATGGCGCAACTGGTCTTACAAATTCGTCATATCGCTTTGTTTGAATTGCTGGCATCGCTGCCCCTCATCGGCAATGATCGCTTTTAATATGAATCTGTAACAATTTTACCTGATTTAACTCAAAGATTAAAGCTTCCGCTGTTTCCGGCAGTCTTAGTCAGTATCCTACAGCCGGTTTTGGTTACGAGGACATCATCTTCAATTCGTACGCCGAGTTTGCGCGGGATATAAACGGCAGGCTCAATCGTGAAAACCATCCCCGGCTGTAATTTAGCTTTGCTATTAGGTGAAATGGAGGGCTGTTCGTGGATTTCCAAGCCGAGGCCGTGGCCTGTGCCGTGGCCATAAACGGGCAAACCACTTCTGCGAACAACCTCTCTGGCGGCGGCATCGACCTTTTTTGCTTGGACGCCGGGCTTTATCATTTTAATAGCGGCGGATTGCGCCTCCCGCACGGCGGTGAAGACTTTTTTGTAAAACGGATTCGGCCTACCAACGATGAAACATCTGGTTATATCGCAGCAATATCCTTTGAATTTGACGCCGAAATCGATGAGGACCGTATCATTTTTTTTGAGCTTTTTGGAGGTCGGCTGATGATGGGGACGCGAAGCATTCGGGCCAAAGGCGACGATTGTCTCGAAACTGTTTTTCGCACCGGCTTTGCGAATTTCAAAATCCAGGGCACCAGCCAATTCGTTCTCAGTTACGTTCGTCCTTACATATTTCAAAGTTTTCCTGAGCGCTTCGGCCGCAATCTGCGCAGCTTTTTTAATTGATGCGATTTCGCTGCCGTCTTTACTGCTGCGCAACTCTTCGACGATACCGGCAACAGTCCTGACTCTGCCGCCGATTTTTGCTTTCAGCTTTTCGAAGACAGCAAAAGAAACGTATTTTTCAACGGTTATTGTCCGTGCTAATTTCCGCTTTTTCGCCAACTCCACCAGCGCCTCAACCATCGGTTTATCCCGTTCGATTATACTGCAGGCAGGGCATTCATTCTTCGCCTGTTCGGTGTACCTGCTGTCGGTTAAGAGGAAAACATCTCTATCGGTAATCAGTGCCGAGCTATCGTCCCCTAAAAAGCCGGTTGCATAAGTGACGTTGGCAGGATTTGTTACGAGAAGGGATTTTATCCGCTTTTTCCTTAGCTGGTAACGAATCGTCCTAATACGTTTTTTTATTATTCCGGCATCCATTTCGGACTACTCACAACTCTATTAAACCACAATGATTAACATCACTTTAGGAAAAAATAAAGGTTTTTTTTGCTCTAAAATTTGGCTCTGCACCGTTTTGTATTTATACTTTTAGTGTGAAAGGTACCGGCTGGGGGGAAGCCGGGCAGTGCAAATGGATGTGCGGGCTGCTGATGCTTTCCGTGAGGGGAAAATTACTTATAAACTATCTTTCCAGGTGGGACGGCTTTGCCGTCCTTTTTTTATATCTTGTCACATCCTTTCCTTGCCATTACAATAACCCAACTTTCGAACTTAATTTTAAAACTGGTAGTTAAATTATGATATTACCCATTCGGACAAGTATTCGGCCATGGCGGACACCATACGCGAATTACGCCTTGATAATCGTCAACGTGATATGTTTTTTACTAACATACCAGCCTCATAGAAGTGCGATTACAGGATCAGGGGAGGTTCTGCGAGATTGGGCGGTGCCATTTATGCTCACCCCCCTTCGACCATATTTGTGGCAGTTTGTGAGCTATGCCTTTTTGCACAGCGGTATCCTGCACATTGCCGGCAATATGTTCTTTTTGTATCTGTTCGGCAACAATGTTAATGACAAGCTCGGCCACATCAATTATTTGTGCCTTTATCTTGGGGGAGCGGTTTTCGCCGGCGTTGGTCATACACTCTTTCATATCAACCCCGTCCTTGGCGCCAGCGGGGCTGTGGCTGCTGTAACTGGCGCCTATCTGGTTCTGTTTCCGCAGACGTTAATCACCGTTTTATACTGGTTTTTCTTCATCGGGACAATGGAACTGTCAGCATTATACTTTATCGCCTTTAAGCTGATTGTCTGGGACAATATTGTCGAGCCGAGATTCTCACCTGATGCGATTGCATACGGTGCACATCTGGCAGGATATGCTTTCGGCATTGTAGCTATATTAGTTATGCTCGCCACCGGCTTGATAAGCAGCAGTCGTTTCGATTTATGGTCGATGATAAAACAATGGAATCAGCGTCGTCGTTATCGCGATGTTGTCTCAGAGGGGTACGACCCCTTTACCGGCCTGACAACGGCCAGGGAAATAAATGTAAAAGAGGTCAAGAAAACGGCCGCTCAGCAGCAGCAAGAGGAAAAAACCAGGCAACTCCGCAATGAAATAGCCGGCCGAATACTTCAGCACAACCTGCCTGCCGCGGCTGAAGCTTATCTTGAGCTTGTCGGGCTCGATAATGAGCAGATTCTGCCGAGACAGCAACTGCTGGATATTGCCAATCAGCTTACCAGCGAGAGCAAACACGCTGAATCGGCACAGGCCTACGAAAAGTTTTTAACTCGCTACAGCAACTACGAATACGTTGAGCAAGTGGAGCTGATGCTGGGCATATTGTATTCACGCTATCTCCAGAAGCCAGAACTGGCAATAAAGCACCTGCAGTCCGCAGCCCAAAAGCTGTCCGACAGCGGCCAGGTTAAAATGTGCAACGACGAGCTCGCCAAGTTGCAAAAAAAATAGAACAGGCGTTTATCACCATTTTCCTACCTGCTATCGGCCATAGTGATTCGGAGCGATATTTGAACGAGAAAAAAGTTGACAACAGCCGAGACTGGTGCTAATTTGAGGCCCATAGGATAGTTTAAGTTATTTTAAGAAAAGGACTTTTTTGGGAGACTGAAAAATGCAATCTCATACCAAATTTATTTATCTCGTTATTTTAGTTTGCCTAATAAGCTTGCCATCTGCCTGTTTTGCCCAGGAAACCGTTAATCCGCCTCAGGAGTCTGTTTCAACCGATGAGCCGGAGATCAATGAGCTGTCTTTCCCCTACGTTGCCGAGATAACCGAGGATAATGTCAATATTCGCTCCGGGCCTGGTACGAATTACTACCCCTGCGGCAAGCTTAACACCGGCGACAGAGTAAAGGTAGTCGCCAGCAAATACAGCTGGTCTCACATAGTTCCGCCGGTCAGCACTTTTTCCTGGATTTCAAAACAGTACGTTAGCGTTGAGCCGGATAATTCCGGCACGGGTGTAGTTACAGGCAGTGCCGTTCGCGTCTATGCCGGCTCTGACATGCTCAAACCGATGCACTCCACGACCGTTCAGCTGGAACTCAACAAGGGCGATAAAGTAGAGCTGATGGGCGAGGAGATGGACGATTATTATAAAATTGCTCCGCCGACCGGCGCCTACCTTTGGGTGCTTACTCAGTATACCAAACCTATCGGAGCTGTCGGCGAGGTTGAGGTTATTGTTAAACCAAATACCGAGCCCGAAGAAGCAAAAATGGAGGCCGAAGCAGAAACCGAACTCGAAGCTAATACTGTCGCGGTTGTTCCCTCTGTTACTCCAATCGAGTCTCAAAAACTAAAGGAGTATTACGCGCTGGCAGATCAAATCAAGGCCGAGCAGACCAAGCCGATAGCCCAACAGAATTATACGGAGGTTAAGAAAGCGATGACTGAGCTAGCCGGTAATAAAGAGGCCGGCAAGGCCGCAAAATACGCGGAGTTTGCGCTTAAGCAGATAGAGCGCTGCGAACTGGCTGTGGCAGTGGACAAGGAAGTCCAGTCTCAGGATTCACAATTACAGCAGACGAGTGAACAAATAGAAAATGCCCGCGACGCAGAGTTAGCGAAAGTTCCGGAACTTGGAGAATTTACAGTAGTAGGACAATTTCGAACTTCAAAAATTTACGGTTCTGAGGAATCGCTGAAACACTACCGTATAATCGACGATTCCGGACAAACGATTTGTTACGCTTTGCCGGAAGGTTCAGCATCACAGATAGATTTAAGCAAATTTGAGGGTCGAAAGGTCGGACTGATCGGGACAGTTGAGCCGCATCCGCAAACCAAAGGCGCCCTGATACGATTTACTCAAATAACCGAACTGGAATAATCAGCATTCTAATTAGCCGACTACTGCAAATACAGCTTCGTTAGTCTTATAAGGCGCACGATAAGACCATCCCGCTTATTTTTAACGGCGGCGCGGCGCGACAAAAACGTTCACCGCCTCCTCCAAGACAGGCAAAGGCGTGGTTGTTACACTTGGGTCATAAACATTTCCGGTGACTTCCATTCGGACAACAGCGCGACCGAGTCCTTCAGTCAGAGACTGTAAAATAGAAGGCTCAGCAGTGGCAAGACGGCGGCCCCGTGCAAAAAGAATCAGGTCAGCATCATAGCTTTGCAGGTCTATCAACCCTGAGCCGTTAAAAGCAACCGCTTTGCCGGATAAATCGAACTGCTCAAAAAAGAGACTATTGTGCTTAATATATGAATCGACAACCATCTGCCTGAAGGCAAAATCTTCCGGCTCTGTCAGTTTTAATACATACAACAGCTTTGCCAACGGCGACAGCGTTCCGACATGCATATCGGTTATCAGGAGACGGCACCGGCCGATATAAGGCAAGCTTTCACCGGTCCGACCGGCGACACTCAATAAACCGCTCATTTTCCCGCTGGTATGGTCGCTGCCAGAAGCTTTTTCTTCGAAATTTGTGTCCAGAAGAAATTGTTTCAAATCAACATTTTCAAAGCCTGCCTGGAACAGGTATTCCAAATCTGCCTCTTCCGAGCGTTTCAATTCGAATTTACCCGCCAATTTGCCGCCGTAACAATCAGCAACAAGATCTTCAGCTATCCAGCTTTTCCGGCCGGGGTCGTAGCTGGTATCCAGCTTCAGCCCTGTTAAGGACTTGCCTTTAACCTTGAGACTATCTACGGCAAAAGAGATGTTACCGGCTGAAATCTTAAGCCGGTTGCTGAAGGCATCATCCGCCAGCGTTATTCGACCGTTAATTTTTACGGTCGATATGTCCGGCGTCATCAGAGTATTATCAGAAGTGAGAACGGCGGTGGCGGCAATATCCTCCAGCGTGATAACGTTCTTTGTTATCGTCAGCCTGCCAGTGATATTGTTTACGGGCTCAAAGTTAATGCTGTTACCAGAACAATCTACAGTTACCTTATAGTCGGGGCTGCTATTGCTGTCGGCTTTGTTCAAATCGGCAGTGAGGTCCACCTTTCCCTGCGGCTGCAGCTCGGAGATGATTTTTCTCAGCTGCTGCGGCATCAAAGAAATTAACTCATCGTTTAGCTCCATCTGTTCGGCGTGCAGTAACAAGCTATAGGATAGCTTGCTGGCTTCGTCGCCTGGCCGGATTCGGCCGGCAAGTGAAACTGAAGTCTGGTTATAACGGCCCGTGAAATCTTCAATTTGTATCAAATCAGACGTAATGATAGTTTTCGCTGATATGCCAGAGATAACCAGAGGAAAACCGCCTGCTTTCCCAACAAGAAATCCACAGGACAAAGAAGCTTTTTTAAGAGAGACATCGGCGATGAAATTCGTCGGGCCGAAATCCTGTCCGGCTTCGACAAGTTCGGGTGTAAAAATCTTTATGTCGGCATCGGCCATACCATCCATATCAAGCCTGTTGTAAAAACTACTTTTTTCCTCCGACAGGCTGGAAAACAGTGTCGAATCCAGAGGGACATCCTTTGCCTCGATTGAGATATCGTATACCGGCTGTTCCGCGCTGCAAGCTGTTACTTTGCCATTCAAGGTTATTTTGCAATCGTTGACCTGCGAAATTACATCTGAAACAATTACACTGTCGTCGGCAAACAGCAACTTTCCGGAAAGATTTTTTAACGGATAAGGAAATTGACGGTATGCAGCTTCGCCGCCGAGCAGTTCAGCCGTCAAAGTTCCTTTTTTGTCTGTTCGCGACTGCCGGCTGAGCCTGTAATCTATTGCCGCGAGACCGGCCGGCGAGAAAGCTGACCAGAATTTCTTCTGCTTCGCACTTAATGCGTCATACAAGTCATTATCTAAAGCCATATTGTCACTTGTAATCCGGATTTGGTATTTCCAATCCGGGCCAAAATCTTTAGACCAACCATTGAAAGCCACCTCGGTATTATCGTGCCAGCCGCACAGGTTATTCAAGGCTACGCCTTTTTCAGTAAGGTCTATCCGGCCGGTCATGCGCTCTATGGCGTAAGGAAAGCCGCGGTAGCAGATGGAAATATCCTTGCAATAGACTTTGCCGACTAACTCACTTTCACTTAGTCGCTCTAAATTGCCATGGGCCTGGAGGTCAATAGCAGCCGTTCCGGATGGCCGGTAACTGTTAAAAAACCTTTGCAGGGCGGTAAAGGGACCGGGTTTGCCCAAAAACACTCGTTTATCAGCAGCAAAAGC
Source organism: Phycisphaerae bacterium (assembly GCA_028714855.1). NCBI lineage: Bacteria > Pseudomonadati > Planctomycetota > Phycisphaerae > Phycisphaerae bacterium. The sequence goes on from JAQTLP010000003.1 coordinate 134,635, forward strand.
AGAGGAGCATTCTGCAGCCGGACCGGCGAAGGTATGTCTGCTGTGCAAATCTTCTACTTTGAACTCCAGTGAGTAAGCGCCGCTGCGGTCGTAATTCAATTGGGCGTCGAAAGCATTTATTGTCCATGCCTTCTCAAAGGCGGGGATATCAGCCGATGAGATTCCGCCGGTAATTGTAATCCTGCCGGGTCTCCAAAATCCGGTCAGGACACTTTTGCCTCGATCGACTCTATCAGCTGTTGTTATATTAAACCTACAGCCGTCCTGAGTTTTTCGGGCCGGGACAAATCCTGCATCAATAGGTACCGCTGCAACAGCTTTCACCCGCCCGTTTGAAACTTTGCTGTATTGGAGCGTTCCCCTTTTGAGTCTAATGACGGGAATTTCCCCCGCGGCACCTTTAGGCGGCTTGATTCTAAATGCGGCAATATTCCACCGGTCCGTGTCCAAATCGTGCTGAGCATCGAAGAGAAAATCCTTAACACTTATTCTTTTCAACCGAGGATGTAATAACAACAGACTGCCTATGCCAAAACGTGCATATACAGTTTTGGCTTTCAGTATTGTATCTTCGTATTCTTTCCGCTGTTCAGGCCTGATTACAAGCCCCTTGATTAAAACTGAGCCGTTAATACTAAAATTGACCGACTCGGTTGTAATTTTAGTGTTAGTCAGCTCAGCAATCTGGGCGATGGCGATTTTACACAGAACCTTGCCTGCCAGTATAAAGACAAGCCATAAACAAAAGAGAAGAATCAGAACTTTGACAGGCCAGAGGTGAAAAATTCTCTTGCTTTTTTCGTTTTCAGCGGATTCGTTCGAGTTTTGCGGCATTTTCTGCAGCATTCAGGCGTACAATATACAGTTCCATGTTTTTCTACCGACTATATCGTCATTCTTATTGCTTTGTCTGCAATATCCCGCCGGCAATAGGCGCCGTCGAATTTTATCTTATCTACGGCTTCATACGCTCTTGCTTTTGCCTTTGCTATAGTTTGCCCCATAGCAGTCACACCCAAGACTCTGCCGCCACTGGTAACGATACTTGCATCTTTTGCAGCAGTACCTGCGTGGAACACGACAACATCGGCGAGCTGTTCGGCCTGGGCTATGCCGGTTATTATTTTCCCTTTTTCATACTCTCCCGGGTAACCACCCGCAGCAATGACCACACAAACAGCCGGCCTTGGGTCCCACTGGAGTGTAACCTCATCCAGCCTGCCGTCACAAACCGCCAGCATAACCTCCAGCAAATCGCTTTTCAGCCGCATCAGAATCGGCTGGGTTTCCGGGTCGCCGAAACGAACATTAAATTCGAGCACCCTCGGTCCGCCTGCGGTAACCATAACTCCCGCATACAGCACACCTTTATACGGCGTGCCGTTGCGATTCATACCATCTACTATCGGCACAAGAATTTCGCGTGTTATTTTGTCCATCATCGCATCAGTAACCACCGGCGCAGGGCTGTATGCGCCCATGCCTCCGGTGTTCGGACCGGTGTCACCATCACCAATGGCTTTGTGGTCCTGCGACGACTCCATAACGTAAATACTTTTGCCGTCCACGAAAGCCAGTATAGAAGCCTCTTCGCCGAGCAGTTTATCTTCGACGACGATTTTGTCCCCTGCCGTGCCGAATATTTTGCCGCACATTATTTTTTCTGCCGCGACGATGCCGTCGGCAGGGTCATCGCAGACAAAGACACCTTTGCCCTTTGCAAGCCCCGCTGCTTTTACCACCACCGGGGCGTCCCTGCTTGCAATATATGCTTTGGCGTCGGCAAACCTCTCGAAGACCTGCCCTTCTGCGCTGGAGATGGCGCTGGCGCGCATCATCTGTTTTGAAAACGCCTTGTCAGCTTCAAGCTGTGCGGCGCCTCCGCTGGGACCGAACGCTTTTACCCCCGCTGTTTCAAACACATCTACCGCCCCTGCCGCAAGGGGGTCTTCCGGCCCAACCACCACAAGAGCAACGTTGTTCTGTTTGGCAAAGTTCACCAGCTTGCCGGTATCATTGGCGCCGATAGGAATATTTTCCCCGCATTGAGCCGTGCCTGGGTTGCCCGGAGCGATATAGAGCTTGTCTAAATTTTTCGATTGAGCAAGCTTCCAGGCGATAGCATGCTCACGTCCGCCGCTGCCGATTAACAATACGTTCATAAAATAACCTCGGATTAAATTCTTATTAGAGCTAAAATATCAATTTACCAAAGTCAGATGTTTTGCTCAAGTTGATTATTGATAAATAGTCATTTAGGTGTTATCCTGTTTCCGGTGTAGTGGCATAAGCCATCTCGGCGATTAAGGAAGCTAAGTTATGGAATTATCATGGCTGCTTGTTTTCAAGATAGGAGCATCTCTTGCAGGCGTTATCGCAGGTATGGGTATGTTTTCAGAGGTCAACTGGCCTGTGAAACTGAAGGTGACCGCTGCCTTGCTGGTCGGTATTATCCTGATAGGTTTTTTGGCTCCCTTAGGAACGCCAGCAGAGCCGTTCGGAGTCATATCTGTGCCGGCCTTCGGCAGTGCAACAGCTTTGGCGGGTTTGGCGGTTTTAGCCGGCTTTATCGGCTATTTTGTTTCCTGGCCTAACGGCCGGGAAATCGGCATCATGGCGGCACCTGCCGGCCTTGCTATTTGGGCGGTGCGCGGCGGCAATATGGCAGAACTGATGCAGCTGGCCCCAACCCTCGCCCAGCGTCAGGCGCTGTTTGCAACGCTTAAATGGGAACCGATTTTTTGGCTGGCTATTGTCGCTGCCGGATTCGGCGGAGTGCTGCTCGGACAGTATCTTGTATCTCGCAAATCGTCCGTAGCCCCCGGCTCCTTCGACTTTAGTCCATCATCCCTCGTCAATCGTATAATCGCTGTAATCTGCTCCTGCTTAATAGCTGTATTTTGCATCGGGATATTCGCCCAAGACATCAGGATACCCGACCTTAGATTAAGTTCGGTAATTGCTCAGCCGGCTGTCGGCCAGATTGTTTTTGCCGTATTAGTTTCGTTTGGAATAGCAGCTTTTCTTGTTAAGAAATTTCTCGACGCCAGCTATATCTGGCCAATAGTTGCTTCAGCTTTGGTAACCGGATTTGCAGTTATTACTTACACCAGAGAAAGCATGTTGCAGTATCTTGTCGAACACTACCCGCCGATTTTTTTCTCCTGGGCGGTCACTTCCATTTTGCCATTGCAAATGGTGGCTTTTGGCACGTTAGGCTCAATCGCCGGCTACTGGCTGGCTGTCCGCGTAAATTTCCGGCAAAAACACCCATAAAAAAGAGGGGATGAATTTAATACATCTTTTTATTCAAGCCGCATCTTTACGGTAAGTGTATATATTTCATACAGTTACGTGCACGGAGTCCTATAACTAATCCTGGCTGCCTAAAAAAAACAAAAATGGTTGTTTCAGGTCTCGAAATTAGCCGAAAATACTGTTGAACCGAAAGGTTTGTTGGCCGCTTCAGGACAAGAGCATACAAAAGTGTTTGGCCAACAGAGGGGTGAACAGGATTTCAGTATTCTTCGTAAGTTAATATAGTAAGACCAGCCGACAAAAGGAGTTGAAAATGTTGGTTCTAAGCAGACAAAAAGATGAATCGATTATGATTGGCGATGACGTCGAGATTACCATTGTAGATGTCCGCGGGGACAAGGTTCGTCTCGGTATAGCGGCCCCGAAGGATATACCTGTTCATCGCAAGGAAGTATACGAAGCGATTCAGCGCGAAAAGAGCGAACAAAAAAAGACCCAGGCGTAACGAGACTTACCACTGCCTAAGGGTCGTTATCAAATCTCGCACTATTTTCCCCCTGTTTTTTTCACATCCTTTTATAACGCGGTCCGCCTGAGCCTTCCGGAACAGTCCACCTGATATTGTCGAAGGGACATTTTCTCTGGCAGGTTTTGCAGTGCACGCAATTTGACGGATTGGCCGGCTTTACCTCATCGTGTACTGTTTCATATACTCCCGCGGGGCAAAATGTAATGCAGGGGCTTTCGAACTTAGGCGTGCATTTCGTCCGACAGACTATGCTATCTAAAATTTTAAGGTGGCTGGGCTGCTCCTCGCGGTGCCTTGTCGCCGCCATTGCTGTAAAGGTGTCTTTATCGAATTGCTGTTCGGGTTTTAATTTATATCGAGCAGCAGTCATCGCCTTATAATCTTCTTCAATCTTAAACTTTGGTAAAAACCCGCCAAGAACAGAAATCGGCATCCCCAGCAAAGCCCCGAACTTCGCGACGGTCTGGCGGAAGTTTCTTGCCGAGGCCATCTCTTTGGCAACATTCGAGCTATCGATTAACTCGGTATATCTGGCTGCTGCGATCTCGGATAAATCCCGCGTTTCGGCGATAGCCTTTGCTGCCGCTATTCCTGAACAAATAGCATTGTGCAGCCCCTTGATTTTGAGCATGTTCACGAAGCCTGCGCTGTCGCCGACTATTATGCAATTGCCTTTGCCGATAGAACCTGTTTGCGGGTCTCTCGGAATAGCGTAGTATCCGCCTTCGGGAATCATTTTTGCGCCGGCCTCCAATACTACCCCGCCGGCGATAAACCGCTTTACAAAACTGTGGTTCTTGAAATTCGTCAGCGCATCCTCCGGATTAAAATCGCAGTATTTCCAGTCGGCACCGACAATCATACCAACGGCAATATTATTATCCCCGGCAGGATACATTACTCCGCCGCCGAACATTCCCGGGCCTAAAACAGGCGTCCATAACGGATAGCCCATAGCGTGAACGACACGGCCGGAAGTGAATTCGCTATACTGCTCGCCGCTTACCTTTATAAGCTCCTTGACGCCAACCGAATAAAGTTGGGGACATTGCCTTTTAAGACCAGCTTTCTGTATGAATTTTTCGGTCAACAACCCGTCGCAGCCCTCGGCAAGCACAATGAAATCAGCGTCTATCGTTTCACCCTCAATAAAATTAGGCTGCTTTTGCCCGCTTTTGTCGAACCCCTGACTAACAAGCTTGATGCCTTTTACTTGCTGTATCGATTCATTGAAAATTATGTCTTCAGCCGCAAAGCCGGTCAGCACTTCGACGCCGAGCTCTTTCGCAATCTGCCCCATCCATTTCGTCAGCTTGCTTACCGATACAATGTAATCGCCTTTATGTATCATCTGGCCGAAGCCAAGCCTGAATATTTTGGCAAGCTTAATTGCAAGTGAGATATTAAACGATATTCTCTTTCCCAAAAAGAACATCACATCATCTCTGCTGACCTTATTTGCCAATACATCTTTCGCCGAGGCACTATCCTGCCATCTCTGAACTGCCGAATCCAGCAGCGTATGCAGCGATTCAGCCTCCAAGGCCGCGCCGGAGAGATTGTGATTGCCCAAATCGGCGGCCTTTTCTATTACGCAAACATCAATATTCGGCCTTTGCGCTTTTAGCCGTATCGCGCAAGCCAGGCCCGCCGGCCCCGCGCCGACTATCAGGACATCTGTCTTGTTGTAGTCTTTATCGTTTGACATTTTTTACTCGGCCTTTAACGCCAGAACTAACTGCGGCACTATATCTTCTGCGATGCCGACCATATAGTAATCGCACTGTTTAAATATCGGCGCGTTCGGGTCGCTGTTAATGGCGATTATTGTCCCTGCGTTCGCAACACCTATCATATGCTGAATGGCGCCTGATACTCCCAGCGCGATGTAAAGTTTCGGCCCGACTGACGTGCCGGTCTGCCCTACCTGGTGTATGCGTTCAATAAAGCCCTGCTCAACCGCCGCACGCGATGCGCCTCTTTCAACCGACGTATCCAGCTTATCGCTGAGGCAATCACAAAGTGAGCCGACAAGCCGTTCGTAGTTGTCCCTGCTTTGCATCCCTTTGCCGCCGCTGACAATTACCTCAACATTAAAGTTGGCGACACCGGCGCCCGTCTCGGTTTTTATAATTTCAAGGTTAATATCGTCCTCGCAAAGTCTGACTTTGTGCTCGATGACTTCACCAGTCCTTGACTGATCAGGCGGAATTCTCTTCATAACTCCCGGTCTTACCGTAGCCATCTGAGACTTTGAATCTTTCGTACAGATAGTTGCCATAACGTTGCCGCCCAGCGCTGGCCTCGTCTGCATAAGGATAGCTATGCGGCCTGTTCGTGAGCTGTCCCTTATATCGAATGAAGTACAGTCGGCGGTAAGTCCGCAGCCAACCCTGTAGGAAACCATAGGCGCAAGCATTCTGCCGCGGGCTGTCGCAGCAAACAGGACAATTTGAGGCCAGTACGTGCTGATACAATCGGCAACAGCTTTGCAATACGCGCTCGGGTCAAATACACTCAACAGCTCATCCTCGATAACGTAGATATTATCCGCACCGGCGACGATTAGTTCTTTTGCCATCGGTCCCACCCGCTGCCCTGCTAAACATACGCCTACTTTGGTCTCTAAAGAGTCCGCAAGCTCGCGAGCCTTGCCTATAAGCTCGAACGTCGCCGGATGCAGTGTCCCTAAATCATACTCGGCGACGACCCAAACCTCGCCGGCGAAACTCGGTTCGGTTAACTGCAGGCCGTTTATCATATCTTCCAACGCTTTCTTGTGAAAATGCCCGCCTGCGACAGCAAGTATCTTTTCCTTAATGCTTTCATCAATCCGGCTGATTTTTCCAACGCCTAATTCCATCAGCGTCTGGTATAAAATTTTAAAATCCTCGTTTTCCTTTCTTGTTCTCTCGAAGTCTCTCCCGAACCTGGCCACCCGCCTGCTCGGCAAAACATAGCGGCTCATTTGACCGCTGCCGGCGAAGTCAGGCTCTGCCCTGCCGCTTTTGAAGCTGTCAACAAGCAATTTAGCCAATGTCTTTACATCACCGAGCTGCTTACATTTTCTAGTGCTTTTGCCCGGCGGGAAAACCCGGATTACGCTTGTCTTTGAGCCTTTGGCGCCGATGTAAGCCGCTTTGATGTCATCGCCGCTCCACTGCACAACTTTCATCCTGTTTGCCCGCCGCGTCCCTACAAACGTCGCAAACAGCGGATACTCGTATTTGGCAACTGTGATTACCGCCGGCAGCTTTTTAGGGGCAACAACCTGACTGCCGCCGCTGATAATCCGCGTGAATTCAAAACGGCCGTTTCTGAATTCTGCTTTCGTGGCGTAGGCTACGCACGGCAGGGACAGCTCCTCGGCAATCTGCGGAGGTACCTGAGCGGTGTCCCCATCCACCGATTGCATCCCACAAACTACATAATAATCGCCGTTTCCATTGAAGAAGTCTTTAGCTATCCTTCTGATTGCATAGGCCAGTGGATTCGCCGTCGCCCACGTATCGGCGCCGCCCAGAGCTTTGTCGGTCAACAGCACCGCCATATCGGCACACCGGGCGAGGGTATATCGCAGAACTTCTTCAGCCATCGGCGGCCCCATAGTTAAGGCAACGATTCTGCCGTCAGCGTCGCCGCTTGTTGTTTTCATATAGTTCGCAAAAGCCAGCGCCTGCGTGTCCAGCTCGTTGATTACACCGACCAAGCGGCTCCTGATGAGCGTTCCGGTCTCAGGGTCAAACGCATTGTCGGTTATTTGCGTTATGTCCGGAACCTGTTTTGTCAAAACTATATAATTACTCATATTATATCGTACCGTGTTTATCGCATCGTGTTTTCGACCGGCACAAAGGACTAAATATAACACCGGCCGGGGTTTTTGCAAATGGTATAAATCCGCTTTTCTGCGCCGTTATCGCACGCGCAGCCGGAAAATTTAATTTATGGCTTGTTTTAACTCGCAAAATATTGTCTAATATTGGCCTTAATTATTGTAAAACTGAATGTAAGCAAATTAACGATTTTTGTGAGGCAAACAGAAATGGCAGATTTGAAAGCATTGGCAGACGCAATTATTAAAGGCGACCAGAACGCCGCCGTATCTCTAACCAAAGCCGCCCTAAGCGAGGGGATGACTGCTAAAGAAGTTCTCGACAACGGATTAATCGCGGGTATGGCTGTCGTCGGCGGCCGTTTCAAAAGAAACGAGGTTTACATTCCCGAAGTGCTCATTTGCGCCCGAGCTATGAAATCAGCGACGGAAGTCCTCGAGCCCGAGCTTGCAAAAGCCGGCGTCGAGCCTATCGCAAAGTTTATGATTGGAACTGTGGTCGGCGACCTGCATGACATCGGCAAAAATCTTGTCACGATGATGCTAAAGGGCGCTGGGTTTAACGTCATCGACATAGGCATCGACGTTAAACCTGAAGTGTTTGTCGAGAAAGCCAAAGCCTGCGGCGCACCGCTGATAGGTATGAGCGCGCTTTTGACAACGACACTGCCAGCCCTTGATAAGACCCTCAAGGCAATGAAAACCGCCGGTATTCAAGCCAAATTTCTTGTAGGCGGCGCTCCTGTAACACAGGGCTACGCCGACAAAATCGGCGCTGACGGCTACGCACCCGATGCTGCTTCGGCTGTCGACGTTGCCAAAAGACTCCTTAATTAATTATCAAAATTCAAAACAGCCTTGCAAAAGGCTGTTTTTTTGCGCCCGATTTAGTAAAATAGACACTTGGTTATATGAGACAGATAAAAAACCAAAATTTAGCGCAATTGCTTGTCCAGCTTCATTTCACACCACAAAAACACCTTCGAAAACAGCTCGAATCTGCCGAAAAACTTCTTGCCATTATCAAACCCGACAAGGAATACCCTTTCGATTTCGTATGTCTCAATATCACCGGTTTCTACCCTAAGGAAGCCCTGCCGGAACAGCCGCCCATCAAAGGCAACGAGCTTGCAGAAGACCTGAGGATTTTCATCACCAAGCTGAGCAGTCACCTGGCCCTTGCCGTCGATGAGCAGCACCAGGTCGTCCACACCATCGAGGCCCTTGCCGCCAACCTTGAGGTCTCAACAAAGACAATTCATCGCTGGCGAAAACGGGGACTGGTTGCGCGAAAATTTGTTTTCCCCGATGGCCAAAAGCGTCTCGGCTTTTTGCAGTCCGCCGTCGATAAATTCCTCAACGATAATCCCGACGTCATCACCAAAGCTAAAAAATTTCAGCGCCTGACGGAGAAAGAAAAACAACAGATTATAAAACAAGCCAGGGCGCTCGCAGCCAAGCCTTCGCTAAGCCGATACCAAATCATAGACCAAATAGCAACCAAACTCAGCAAGGCCCACGAAACCATAAGATACACCCTCTCAAATTACGAAAAGGCCAATCCCGATAACCCTATTTTCAGCAAACACCACGAAGTAATCAGCCCGGCCGAAGTTGCTGAAATTTATAAACTATTCAAACAGGGCAGTTCTATCAAAGAATTGATGAGCCGCTTCGGCCTGAGTAGAAGCTCGGTATATCGCCTTATAAACCAGCAAAGGGCAAAGATACTCCTGGCCAGGAAAATCGAATTTGTCCCCAGTGACGAGTTCCTTGATGAAAATGCCAAAGAAAAATTTCTCGCAAAGCCGCTCGGCATCGAAAAACCTATGCCTGCCAAAACCATTGAGCCGCTGGAACTGGCCGACAAGTCTCTTTTGCCTGAGTATCTCAAGGCGTTGAGAAACACTCCTGTTCTGAACCGGCAGCGCGAGGTCGAGCTGTTCCGCAGGTATAACTACCTGAAATACCTGGCTTCTGAAACAAGGGCAGGCATCAAGCCAACGCACGTTCACAGCGACCGGCTGGGGAAAATAGAACACTATCTGGCCGAGGCAGAAGCTATCAAAAAAATTATCATAGAGGCAAATCTTCGGCTGGTCGTAAGCATCGCGGGCAAACACGCCGCCGGTGAGGTCAATTTCCAAGACCTCGTGAGCAAAGGCAATTTCGCGCTTATTAAAACAGTCGAAGAATTCGACTATACAAGGGACGTTCGATTCGGAAAGACCGCCTCGCTGAACATAGCCAAAGAGTATGCGAAGGTTTCCGGCAAAAGCACCGAGCTCACGCGGGAAAAAGCAGGCTCGCTGGCGAACATTCAGCGTTACCTGAAGCCGGCTGAATCGGACTTCGGCGCCGTCGAACGGGCGAGACATAACCTGGTGCAGGTTATCAAGGATGAGCTTGACAAGCGGGAGCAGTATATAATCATAAATCACTTTGGCCTTGTCGGCACACTGATAAGAAAGAACAAAAAAACCCTGCAGCAAATCGGCGATGACCTCGGTATGACCAAGGAACGCGTCCGCCAGCTCGAATTGACTGCCCTGCAGAAATTGCGGAATTCTCTGAGCATCAAAGAATTCGAGCTGCTGACCGGCTGATAAAATTGGCTTTGTTTGGGTTTGTTTTGACCAAGTGTCCAATTTGCATTTTTCGCTGTAATTTCTTGTTTTCAATAAGGTTATAAACATTTTACTTTTTAAAAAATTGGGTTTGTTTTGCATAATTTAGTTGTTTTGATTGATTGACTTTTAACCACAGATTGCGCAGATTCACACTGATCGCTTAAATGAAAGCTGCCTAAATTAACCGTGTTTTGTTGTTTCACGTCTTTTGTATCCGCCTTCGTTAAAACTTCGGCGAGACAGGATGTTTAGAATACGTCCCTTCTATAATTGGACGAACTTGCGCGATTGATGCGAAAAATTTAGCCGTCGCTCGCCGCTCGGCCCTCGTAACTCGATAGGAGAAAAGGAGTAAAAAAAATTTGGGGAAAATGGATTTTTGCTTTTACCTACCTGCGCATTTGATTGATTCTAACCGCAGAGAGCACAGAGATTTTTTAGACACAGATTGCGCGGTGTTGCCGGAGACCGCAACGAGGAAACGGACAGTAAGTATGCCGAAGGCATACAGGTAAAAAAGTATCCGAGCAGAAGGCAACACAAATAAATTAGGCTTCAACTTCCGTATTCGAGCCACTGGTTGGCGACAACAGCCAAGTCCAGAAGGTCGACCATGCCATCACCGGTCGGCGGGGCAATATCTGCAGAGGGACTACCAGGGGCCTGAAGCCACTGGTTGCAGAGAATGGCGAGGTCATAAAAGTTGATCCAACAATCTATATTGAGGTCACTTAACGGTGTTAAACAGGGCTTTAGAGGACTTTCAGAATTAGCTGCAAAAGGATTTATCTGAAGCTCAACGAGGATTAACCAAGCAGTAGCTGCGATGCTATCGTACGGCCAGTGCTGCGGAAATGCCGTCGGCATATCGGCACCGTTGGAAAGAGGTGTCATAGTGTTACTACCGGTAAATCCAATGTCGTCAAGGTAAATGATTGTTCCGGGACTGTTGCCGGTATTATTGCCAAAGCCAAATCCAACGTGCTCAAGTTTACTAAGGTCCGCTCCACTGATTTCGGCTAAATTAACGTGATGCTCTGTCCAGTCGGTTGACAGATATCGCGGAGTCGGATAGTAGCTTACTTGAGGACTATTGGCATCTCGAAATATAACTTGTATATTGTTGTCATTGTTATCTTCGGTCTTAGCCCAGAAGACGAATTTTTCATAATCGCTTACATCCCTATATGTAATGACGCCATTTACCTCCGGCCCCATATCCAAACCCAAGCTTGCCCAATTAAGATCTTGAGTCAAACACATTTCAGTAGCATTAACCAGCCGGAATGACTGCCAGCAATTGTGGACATTGTTAGGGTCGTATCCCGGCTTTTCGGGTTCATAATACCAAGTATAGGGCTGGCTATATCCGGCATTTTCAATAGCAACCCAATCGGGCGCGCCGTCGCCGTAAACACCGACCTGTCCAAAGAGACAGTGGGGATGACCTTCAAAAGTGGCAAGTATGATATCACAGGGGTCGAAATACTGATTTATGTCGGGACAGGTAACGCCTACAGAATAGGGAACGGCTCCATTTGTATCCTGCAGGCAGTCTAATGAACCGGTCATTTGATTCTGATTTTCTTTACTGTGACAGGAGGCACCTGCAGCCAAGATATATCCAGCAGTGCCTTCCACCCAGAAGCTTTCGGTCGCGCGCAGTCCTAACGTTACCTTAGCGAAGCCGGAGAGATTGCAGTCATTGTAATTGACGTGGCAGGTATTCTGGTCAATCCACGGCAGGCCGTTATACATATTAGGTTCATTGTCATCATAAGCAGCCAGAACCTGCAAAGCCAGCAGAGTCCACGTCTGGCTGTCGAGTCGCTCGGGGAAGTCACTAATCGTGCACAGATTATAATCGGCGTATCCGGTATAATAACAACCGAGGCTTGGGTCCCACATTTCCCTTTCCAACCAGTCTGCGACCCTGACAGCCGCATCGCGATAATTTTCTGCGTTTACATCTGTGACTTCGGCCAAGCTAATTAAAAACGCTACGGCATCGGCGTTATGTTCGGTGCTTGTCCAAGTGAAAGGGATGCAAAATTCGTCGTATCCGCCTGCGATCGAACCGGCAGCACAGCCATGTTGTGCCTGCCGTTCGAGAAGGAAATTGGCCACATCTTTTGCAGCCGACAGATAATTGCTATCCATGGTGACCTGATACAATCTCAACAAGGCCAAGCCCATCCAAGCATTGGGGCCAACAGCAATAGAATTTGCTTCTTCATTGCCATTAGATGAGTTGTAGCCGTCAACCCATACGTGAGTCAGGCAATTCGTATCATTGGTATCACGGCGGACAGCAAGCATTCCATCGATGCACTGCTTCGCAGTATCAACATCACCAACAGCCAATAGAGCTATTGTGCCCATTGCCTGGTCATATGTCCAAGCTTTCCAGTCGCCCGGCATATTGTAGCTGCGGAGCAGGCCTGTCACGTCATTTTGCTGACCGCGTAACCATTCACCAGCCTTTGCGACATGCGAAGGGTAGTGTGTTAGTACCTGCTGTAACGACGCCTTTCGGGAATCGGGTACAGGCTGATGTGACAGATCTTCTGCGAAACTTATCTGCGATGATGCTTTGAGAACAAAGGTTAAAAGGCAGAATAGAAAAGTGCTGTATTTTTTCATAATTATTTCCTCGCCAAATATCACTTACGATAAGCAGGATAAACTATCTTTGTCAATCTAAAATATACAAATTAGGATGGGAAAGGAACATCGTACTTGTCCGACTATGGTGGGCGACTTGACGTTTAGAGCAGAAAAGGCCAAAAGCTGGGTTTTTTTGAGTAAAACGGGCATTTGTATTCTCAATTCGCGACAGGTTCATACTTTTTTTAAATTTCACATTTCGTAACTACCGCTTGGCCGATTTCCAAATCCATCTCTCATCCTTCCATCGCAAAAACCGCATTAAAAAAGTACTTGAAAGAAATTGCCGCGGTCTCACGTAAAGGATGCCTTACCGGCACAGCGACTAACGACTAATTAGCATTGCCATTGCCCCTATCTGGCTTTATACTTATAAAAGTTATATATTCGGGAATAATTTCAAAAAGGACAAATCGATGGGAAGAATCGGCTTTATAGGCAGCGGAAATATGGCTGAAGCCCTGATAAAGGGCATAATCACAGCGAGACTTTACAAACCAGGCAATATATTCATAAGCGACATCCGGCCGGGACGTTTGAAACAACTCGCCAAAAAATACAAAGTCAAGCAGACCAGGGGAAACCGCGACCTTGTAAGCAAAGCGGATATTATAGTCTTGAGCGTCAAGCCGCAGAATATGACTGATGCACTGGAAAGCATCAAAGGCGCGGTCAGCGGTAAGAAGTTAGTAATATCAATCGCGGCAGGGGTAAAAGTAAGCCGAATCGCAGGCGTTCTCGGTAATGTTGCGATAGTTCGCGCAATGCCGAACACGCCCGCCCTAATCGGCGAAGGAGCCAGCGCGCTATTTGCTAACGACAAAGCAAAACCGATGCTCAAAAAGGCAAAGGCAGTATTCTCAGCGGTTGGAAAAGTAGTTGTCGTTTCTAATGAAAGTCTAATCGATGCAGTAACAGCCGTAAGCGGCAGCGGGCCAGCCTATTATTTTCTTTTAATGGAAGAAATGATAAAGGCCGGCGGCAAATTAGGACTGTCGGATGATATTGTCAGGGATTTGGTTCTCCAAACCGCAAAAGGCGCTGCTTTACTTGCGATTGACGCTGACGGCAGATGCGAAAGTCCCGCGAAGCTGCGCCAGAAGGTTACCTCGCCGGGCGGCACAACCGAGGCTGCGCTAAAAGAGCTGGCGAAAGGCAAATTCGGCGCACTGATTAACTCAGCCATCAAAAAAGCCCGCGACAGAAGCCGGCAGCTTTCGCGATAGCTATTCGACGATAATCGCTTCGACCGGGCACTCTTCAGCGGCCTGCTGGACGGCATCCTCGAATTCGGCTGGAACCTCATCGACAATCACCTTTGCCATATCAGGCCCCATTTCAAAGACCTCCGGGCAGGTATCCACGCATAATCCGCAGGAAGTGCACGTATCTTCAATTCTGACTTTCATTATAAATACCCCTGAAATCAGTTCGAAACTCTTGATTATTGAATACCATTCACTTATCATAAAAGGAAGCAACAAAATTAAAAATAGTCAATAGAAAATAGTCAATAATAAATTTTTTGGCCGGGTCCCATGCAGGCCGAGCCCGCGAATCTGGTCAGGCGGGGAACCGAGCAGCCATAGCGTGGATTTGGCAGTGCCGTGGCAAACCCGGCCACCTTTTGTCATTTATAATGTATACTGTTTTAGCACGTAAATACCGTTCGCAGAGCTTCGATGACGTCGTCGGCCAGAATCCGATTTCGCAAACGCTCAAAAACGCCATAAAAACCGGCAAGGTCGCTCACGCATATCTTTTCACGGGAACCCGCGGCGTCGGCAAAACAACTATGGCGAGGATTCTCGCTAAAGCCCTCAATTGCCTGTCCGCAGAGGCCCCTACCATTGAGCCGTGCTGTAAATGCGAAAGCTGTATCGCAATTAATCTCGGCGAAGATATCGACGTAATCGAAATCGACGGCGCATCGAACAACGGCGTCGAGGAGGTCCGCAGACTGCGGGAGAACGCGATTTACCGGCCTGCACGCGGCAGATTTAAAATCTATATTATCGACGAAGTGCATATGCTCAGCACGTCGGCATTTAACGCGCTGCTGAAGATACTGGAAGAGCCGCCCAGTCACGTTAAATTTATTTTCGCAACCACCGAGCCAAACAAAGTCATCCCCACGATTCAGTCCCGCTGCCAGAGATTCGATTTTACCAATATAAACCCAAACCTAATCGCAGGTCAGCTCAAATCCATACTCGAACAGGAAAAGATAAAATATGAAGAGAGTTTAATTTTACCCATAGCAAAAATGGCAAACGGTTCGATGAGAGACGGCTTGAGTCTGCTGGACAGGTTAATAAGCACCGGCGTCGAACCACTGAACGCCGACCTGCTCGAAGAATACCTCGGATGTCCGAACAGTGAAAAAATCTATAACCTCATCGCCAAAATCGGCGACAGCGACGCAGCGGGCACACTTGCCGCGACGGAGGATTTAATCAACGCAGGGTTAAGCGAAGTGCAGCTTGCCGATTCACTCGTCGATTATATGCGGGATTTAATGGTGGCAAAATCCGCAGGCGCAGAAAGCGAACTTCTGGTTTTGACCGCCGAGCAGCGGCAGCAGGCCGGGAGGTTAGCTGAAAAATTTGACATCGCAGCCCTCGTTTACAATATAACCACACTCGAAAGATTGCGCCGGACACTCAAAGGCAGCGACACGCCAAGGGCACTTTTAGACGCTTCGCTGCTGCGATTTGCCCTAAGCGAGCATTTCCTGAACATCGATGAGCTTCTTTTGCAGTTAAAAGGCAGCCCCACTCGTCAGGGCACAGGCCCTGCCGCAGGGCCCATAAAAAAAAAGCAAATAGCTAATCCGAGCACCACAAACACTATCGCAGAGAAACAAACTGAGCCTGTAACAGAAAAGAAAATTGATTCGCCTGCGCCAAGTGACATACAGTCAATAAAAAGTGATTGGCAAAACATTTTAAAAATTATCTCTACCAAACTCGGCAACAGCACCGCAGGATTGTTAACTTCCGCTGAGCCGAGCCGATTCGAAGGGGGCCTGTTAACAATTACTTTCCCGGGGTCTGCTGAAATGCAGAAAAAAATGTGTGAAAGTAACGGCAGAGTGACACAGATACAATCTTTATTAAGCGAACATTGCGGGGGGAACGTACGATTGAAGTTTGAAACGGCCTCCAAGGAAACAACTCCCGCCGCAAACCAGCCCAAGACCACCGGCCAAAAAAGAGCCGAACTGATTAACGACCCGGCGGTCAGAACCATCCTGATGGGACTCGATGCAACTATCACCGGCATCGAAGATGGCCAGCGGGACGGCTGAGCATCGGCCTTAATACTTTGACACATTCACCTGCGGCATTATCCCCGTAGCCAGGAAGACAGTTCGTTCACAGATATTGGTGACGCGGTCTGCGCTTCGTTCGAGATTGTGCGCCGCCCAGATAAGAGGCGTCGCCCTTGATACCACAGTCGGGTCTTTAATCATACGCATCAGCAGGTCGTGATAGGACTGGTCGTAGAGTTTGTCCACTTCATCATCTTCGTTGCAGATGGCCTCGGCGGTTTTGGCGTCTCTTTTGACAAAGGCCTGAATACTTCGCCGGAGCATATCGATGGTCTTTTCAGTCATTTGGGGAGTGAAAATAAGCGGCCTGATGAGCGGCTCACCGCTAAGCATAATCGCTATCTTGGCAATCCCTTCGGCATAATCGCCCATACGCTCCAGGTCGGTTATAACATTCAGGACCGCTATTATTTCCCGCAAATCACTGGCGACCGGCTGCTGCAGGGCGATAAGACTGATGCATTCTTCCTCAATCTGCCATCGTTTCTTGTTGATGAGCAAATCGTCTTTGACAATTTGTTCGGCCTCTTTAACATCGCGGGTCTCAAGCGCTTTGATTGACCGGCTGGTTGCAGAAGCAACCATCTCGCTCATCGCGACAACGTGCTCATTAAGCCCTTTAATGTGTCTTTCGAAACTTTCTCTCATTTTAATTGTCTCCCTAAGTTAGCCAAAATGGCCGCTTATATAGTTTTCGGTCAGTTCTTTTTTGGGATTAGTAAAAACCTGTCCCGTGTCTCCAAATTCAATAAGTTTTCCCATATACATAAAGCCAGTGTAATCCGACACACGGGCGGCCTGCTGCATATTATGAGTTACAATTACCAGCGTATATTCCTGTTTCAATACCCGCAGCAAATCCTCTATTTTGAGTGTCGAGACGGGGTCCAGCGCCGAGCACGGCTCATCGAGCAGGATTATCTCCGGTTTTAAAATCAGCACGCGGGCGATACACAGCCGCTGCTGCTGTTCGAGCGTAAGTGTGCGGGCATTTTTCCCGAGTTTGTCTTTAAGCTCCTGCCAAAGCCCGACATGCTCGAGGCCGTTCTGAATGGCCTGCATAACCTCATCTTTTCTATTCATCATACGATGTATGCTCAGGCCGAACCTGAGATTATTGTAGATAGACAGGTCGAAGACATTAGGCCTTTGAAAAACCATTCCCACTTTTCTGCGCAGCGAAATCAGGTCTGCATCAAGGCTTAGAATATCCTGCTCGTCAATGATTATGCTGCCATCAACCTTGGTATGCTCGATAAGGTCGTTCATCCTGTTAAAGCATCGCAGCAGCGTGGATTTCCCGCAGCCCGACGGGCCTATCATAGCGGTAATGTTCTGCGCCGGAATCTTTATGTTCACGTCCTGCAGCGCATGAAAATCGCCGTAGTGAAGATTCAGGTCTATTGTTTCTACTTTTGGTGCAAGTTCCATAATTATCCGAATCTGCCGGTTATATAATCATCTGTACGTTTGTCTCTCGGTTCAGTAAAGAGTCTGGCCGTCTCATCGGTTTCAACAAGCTCGCCCATCAAAAAGAAGGCACATCGCTCACTCACACGTGCCGCCTGTTTGGTGTTATTTGTCACTAATATCTGCGTATAGTCTTGCTTCAATTTCTGCATAGCATCTTCAATCTTTGCCGTTGAGATGGGGTCAAGGCCTGAGCAGTGCTCATCATAGAGAATCACATCCGGCTCGACGGCAAGTGTCCTTGCTATACAGAGCCGCTGCTGCTGCCCACCGGATAATTTCATCGCCGGGCTGTCAAGGCGGTCCTTTACCTCTTCCCAGAGATATGCCTTTTTCAAAGACTCTTCGACAATTTGACTGATTGTGTCTTTGTCGGTGATGCCGTGAACTTTTGGGCCGTATGCGACATTGTGATAAATGCTTACAGGCAGCACCTGGGGCAGGGCAAAAATAATGCCGATTTTTTTTCGCAAGATATTATCGCTTATGTCTTTGAGGTTCTGGTCTGCGAAAAAGATTTCGCCGCTTTGTGAATACGAGATATTAAGATAATTAAGCCTGTTCAATGCCCGCAAAAAAGTAGTTTTGCCGCTATTAGAAGGCCCAATAATCCCGAAAATCTCGTTCCGGTTGATTTCGAGGTTCAGGTCTTTTAAAACCGGAAGTTGGCCGTAGCGGCAATTCAAATTCACCGTTTTTATTATCGTCTTTTTTACCATAGCTTCTTTTTTCTATAGTGTGCGCGAAGAATTATGCTCACCAGATTCATCAGGAACACCATCGCTATAAGGACAAAGCACGTGGCGAAACTAATTCCAACCGGTATATTCGGCACCTGCGTGGCAATTACATAAAGATGGTACGGCAGCGCCATAACCTGGTCGAAAACCGAACGCGGCAGACGCGGCAGATAAAACGCAGCAACCGTAAAGAGAATCGGGGCTGTTTCTCCTGCCGCCCTGCTTAGACTTAAAACCGTACCGGTCAAAATTCCCGGTATCGCATAAGGCAATACGCAATACCGCACGGTCTGCCACCTGGTAGCCCCCAGGGACAAGCTGATTTCTCTAAAGCTTAGCGGTACTGATTCAAGGGCCTCTTTGGTTGCGGTAATGATTACAGGCAAACTCATTATTGCCAGCGTCAGTGAGCCGGCCAGTATCGATGTGCCTAACTTCAAAAACAGAACGAACAGCGTAAACCCGAAAAGACCATATACAATCGATGGAATTCCTGAAAGATTTACGACAGATAGTTTTATCAGACGCGTGAAAAAATTGTCCCTCGCGTATTCGACCAGATAAACCGCAGATAACACACCCAAAGGCAAAGAAAACACCATTGTGCCGACTATCAGCACAATGGTTCCGACTATCGCAGGAAAGATTCCGCCTTCTTTCATTCCGTTGCGTGGCGATTGTGTGATGAATTCCCAGCTTATAACGCCGAGGCTGTTTTTGACTATGTACACTATTATCATCAGAATCGGTATGACGACGAGCAGCGTAATCAACCCAAGGACAGAGAAGGCGATTTTTTCGCGAATCTTCGCGGCGTTCATACCCTTGCCCTCCGAAGGAAACTATCCGCAAGAAAATTTATTATGAAAGTTATTATAAACAGCACCAGACCAACGGCAAAAAGGGCGAAATAATGCTCGGAGCCGCTGACGGTCTCGCCCATTTCGCCGGCGATTGTGGCTGTAAGCGTCCTCAACGGCTGCAGGATAGACGTCGGTATAACAGGCGAATTGCCGGTAACCATCATTACGACCATTGTCTCACCGATGACCCTGCCGATTCCGAGCATCACGCCGGCGATAATGCCGGGCGAGGCCGCTGGCAGAACAATCCGCCACAGTGCCTGCCACCTCGTTGCGCCGAGACCGAAGGCCGCCTCCTTATAAGCCCTCGGCACGCCGACAAGGGCGTCCTCGGATATGCTGATAATCGTCGGCAGCGCCATAAAGGCCAACAGGAGACTGCCCGTAAATCCGCACATACCGGTATTTAAATGGAAAGTATTCTTAAGAAACGGGCTTAACCAAATAATGCCGATGAATCCTAACACGACGCTCGGTATCGCAGCTAAAATCTCAATCAGCGATTTTAAGATATGCTTAAGAAATGTCGGAGCGGCCTCTGCAATGAACATAGCTGCTGCAACGCCGACAGGCACACAGATAACGATGGCTCCGACCGTAACGTATATGGATCCGAGCAAAAGCGGCACAATACCAAACTTGGGCGGTTCGGAAATCGGCAGCCAGTTCCTGCCGAACAAGAACTCCCCCACCTTGTAAACTCTGAATAAAGATAAAGAATCCCGCAGCAGAAACAGAAATATCAAAAATACGAAAATGATGACCACAAAGCCGCTTAGCTTGATGAGCGATTCTATAATGTATTCGCTAATCTTTCTGCGCAACGGTAGCTCCCATCGGCACAAAGCCGGTCTCTATGAATTGCTGCTGACCTTTCGGGCCTAACGTAAAATCAATAAACAGCTTGGTGACCCCGTTCGGCTCACCATTGGTATAAAAATAAAGTCCTCTCGAAAGCGGATACGCCTTTTTGATTACATTATCGACATCGGGAGAATAAAATTGGTCTGCCTTTGCCACTAACAGCGCCTTCGTCCGGTCAGAGACATAGCCCATTCCTAAATATCCAATCGCCGCTTCATTTCCCGCGACTTCTTCGACAATCGCCTGCGAGGAGGTCAAAAGCAGCGTCTGCGGAGAGAATTCATCGCGGTTGTCTTTTTTGCCGAGCCGGACGACCTCTTCCTTGAAATACATATGTGTGCCGGAGCTGACTTCACGAGAGAGCGTTACTATATGAAGGTCTTTGCCGCCGAATTCTTTCCAGTTTGTGGCCTTGCCGGTAAATATCCTGTGCAAATCTTCAATCGTCAGCTTATCGATGGGGTTATCCTTGTTCACGATTACCGCAACGCCATCGTGCGCGACTGTAAATTCTTTGGGAAAGACGCTCCGTTTTTCGGCCATTTCTATTTCTTTGGGCTTCATTTCGCGTGAGCAAGTTGCCACGTCGCAGGTCTTGTTTATCAGTGATGCGATTCCGACGCCGCTGCCGCCGCCGGTTACCGCAACAAAAACGTGCGGATAGTCCTTCATAAATTCCTCAGCGACTTTCTGCGCGGCGTTAACAACCGTATCCGACCCTTTGACCTGTATAAAGCCGACCGGCTCACCCGGAGGAACGTCTTCGCTGCACCCCGCCGCGAAAAGTATTGGCAATAACAGTAGTGTAAGTTTCAGCCCGATTTTCATAATGCAGGAATTTTAACCGCCCTCCGCTTTTTTTGCAAAGCGTTTTACTAAATTCTCAACGAAGCATCTTAAAAGCGAATCACCTCAGGCCGGTTGTAACTGCGTTGATACCACCCCATAGCAGCGGTCATTAATGATGGTCGTCTGATTTGTAATTCTCGGTCTTGTGCCGAACTATTCTGCCTTCCACCATATAGATAACATCTTCCGCGATATTCGTAGCGTGGTCAGCCACGCGCTCAAGGTGTCTCGAAATTGACAACAAATGCAGCAACTCCCTCGTCCACGACGGGTGTGCCACAATACTTGCCTCAACCTGCTGATACATTTTTCGATTCAAGGCGTCAACTTCATCATCGGCTGCACAAACCTGATAGGCCCGCCTGCAGTCCATATCAACAAGCGAATCGAGACTTTCCGTTACCATCCACTGTGTCTTTTCGGCCATTGTATCAAAATCAAAAGGCACACTTACATGTTCCCGGCCCGCAAGAAACTCGCTTCGCTCGGCAATATTAACCGCCAGGTCGCCTACACGCTCAAGGTCGTTGTTGATTTTCAGCGCGGTAACGATGAATCGAAGGTCAATTGCAACCGGCTGATGCAAAGCCAGAATCTTAAGACATTCCTCCTCCACATCAATTTCCATCTGGTCTATATTCACATCATCGTCTATCACGCTCCGGGCAAGGGCGGCATCCCTTTCCCTGACCGACTGAACCGCCAAACACAAACTCTTCTCGACAGCCGCACACAGTGCGAGCAGTTTTGATTTGAGATTTTCAATTTCTTTCTGCATATGCACCGTCATAGGTTTTCCTTTCTATCCGAACCGGCCAGTAATGTAATCCTCGGTTCTTTTCCGCTGCGGTTTGGTGAAAACTAGTTCGGTCTGTCCCATCTCGATAAGGTGTCCCTCATAAAAAAACGCCGTCACATCGGATACGCGGGCCGCTTGCTGCATATTATGCGTTACGATGACTATCGTGTACTCATCGCTAAGCTCGTCAATCAAATCCTCGATTTTAGCGGTGGCTTTTGGGTCAAGGGCGGAAGCCGGCTCATCCATCAAAAGTATTTCCGGCTCAATCGCCAAAGCCCTTGCGATGCAAAGCCGCTGCTGTTGCCCGCCTGATAAATCCATCGCGCTGACATTCAGACGGTCCTTTACTTCATCCCATAAAGCAGCCCGTTTCAAACTTCTTTCCACGATTTCACCAAGCTGCTTGTGATTTTTGATTCCATGAGTGCGAGGCCCGTATGCCACATTCTCAAAAAGCGACTTCGGAAATGGATTGGATTTTTGAAAGACCATACCAACCCTTTTACGCAGTTTCACGACGTCGGCACCGCTGCCATATATATCTTCGTCGTCTATGAAAACCTGTCCCGTAAGGCGCGTGCCGTCGATAATGTCGTTCATCCGATTCAGCGTCCGAAGGAACGTAGATTTGCCGCACCCGGACGGACCTATCAGAGCGGTTACTCGCTTAGATGGAATGTCCATCGTAATATCGAACAGCGCCTGAGTAATACCGTAATAAAAATCCAGGTTGCCGACGTGTATCTTCGTCTCGCTTGCGCCGTTGTTCTTCCATATCACCATTTGTATTTTTTCCTTACGCGAATCCGCAGAATAATTGCCGCCAACCCGACCCCGAGAACTAAAATCAGCAGAACCAGCGCCGTTCCATACGCCTTTGGCCGCACCGCCTCCGTGTCCGGATGCTGCGTCGCCAATACGTAAAGATGGTATGGAAGCGCCATAACCTGGTCGAATGCCGAACGGGGCAGCCTCGGCAGATAAAATGCCGCGACCGTCAGAAGTATCGGGGCGGTTTCGCCCGCAGCCCTGCCTATTGCGAGAATAGTCCCAGTGAGCATACCGCCGATTGAGTACGGCAGGACATTACTCCATATTGTCTGCCACTTGGTAGCGCCGAGAGCTAAACTGCCTTCCCTTAACGATTGCGGAACGGCCCGCAGAGACTCTTCACTCGATACTATAATCGTGGGCAGTATCATGCACGCCAGCGTCGCACAGCCGGACATTATCGAACAGCCCCATCCGAAAAATATCACGAATAGTCCCAGCCCGAACAAGCCGAAAACTATCGAGGGGATGCCCGCCAATGTTGCTATCGCCACTCGAATGGCGCGTGTAAACCTGCCTTGCCTGGCGTATTCGGATAGATATATCGCTGTCGCCACGCCCAGCGGAAACGCCGCGGCAATACTTCCGGCCACCAATAAGAATGTCCCTATAATGGCCGGAAGTATTCCGCCTTCTGCGCCGCTGCGCCGCGGCATACTAAATAAAAACTCCCAGCTAATCACCCTCGCTCCGCGCCAGATAATCTCAAAGACAATAAACCCGACCACCAATACCACAAAGTAGGCAGTCAGCCGCATTAACCAGCACAAAACTTTTTGTGAAAATTTACCAGCCATTAACCCATCCTGTACTTGCTGAGCACTTTTTGTGCCGCCATATTCAGCACAAAAGTCGCAACCAGTAAAACAATCCCAATGCAGAACAACGCACTGTAGTGGTCGCTGCCGAAGGCCACCTCACCCATCTCCGCCGCGATAGTAGCCGTCATCGTTCTGACCGAATCGAAAGGCCAAAAAGTTATAATCGCCGCGTTGCCTGTAACCATCATCACCGCCATTGTCTCGCCGATGACCCTGCCTGTTCCGAGCATCACCGCCGCCATTATTCCCGGCAGCGCCGCAGGCACAGTTACTCTCCAGATTGTCCGCAGCCGGCTCGCGCCAAGCGCAAGAGATGCTTCCTTGTAGGATCTCGGTACGCTTCTCAATGCATCTTCCGAAATCGAAGTAACAGTCGGTATCGCCATAAACGCAAGCAGTACCGCTCCGGCAAAAGCCGTCAGTCCGGTCGGCAACCCAAAACAGCTTTTCACAAACGGTACCAGCACCATCAGACCGAAGAAGCCTATGACAACCGAAGGGATACCAGCCAGTACCTCGATAAATGGTTTGAGTATCTCCCGTTCAATTGGCGATGCCAGTTCTGAAATATACACCGCAGCACCAACCCCAAACGGAATCGTCAGCAGCATTGCGAGTACCGTTACCACAAGTGAGCCGGTAATCAAAGGCACAAGGCCGAATGACTCCTTTTGCGGAGAGGTCGGCATCCACCGCGTGCCGAAAAGCTCTCCCAATCCGGGGTGCTTTGCAAATGGAACGGCCTCCTTAAAAATAAAAACAAAGATGCATATCACGATTATTATGCTTAATGAAGCCGTCCATTGGAGCAACAATTCAATTATCTTTTCCTTACATAAACGTCTCATCGCTTAATCGCCACATAACCCGCTTCTCTGACTATCACCTGCCCCGCATCGCTAAGGCAAAAATCAACAAAGGTCGTTACATCTGCAGTCGCATTGGTGCCGACGTACAGATACAATGGCCTGGCTATCGGGTATTTTCCATTGATAACGGTCTCGTCCGAAGGCATAACAGCCGGAGAGTTGGCGTCCGCCTTGACCGCCACAATCTTGACCTTGTCCCCCGCCGCCAGTGCATAACCAAGTCCGACGTAGCCAATCGCGCCTTCATCAGTCGAAACTGACTCGATAATCGCCGACGTCGCAGGCATCAGTTTTGCTTTGGGTGTATAGTCTTTGTTCTTTAGAACATGTTCCTGGAAGAACGCGTAGGTCCCGGAGCTTGACTCTCTGGAAAACACAAGAATCCCCTCGTCGCTGCCGCCTATTTGGCTCCACTTCGTGTATGCACCGGTAAAAATTTGTGCAATCTGCTGGACATTAAGCTCTTTTACAGTATTTTTTGGATTTACCACCACCGCGATGCCGTCTCTGGCCACGACAACTTCTCTAACTTCAGTACCTTTTTCCATGGCCTGCTGCTTTTCTTTTTTCTTCATCTCTCTCGAAGCCGCACAGATTTCGGTCGTGCCGTTTATCAATGCGGCAATCCCCGTCCCCGAACCGCCGCCTGTTACCGCAATTTCCGTCTTGGGATTAATCTTCATAAACTCCTCGGCCCAGTTGCTGACTAAATGCACCATCGTGTCAGAGCCTTTTATGGTGATTGACTTTTTCTCACCGCCCCGGACGATGGTAAACAGCATTGCGATAATCATACACACCATAATAATTAGTGTGATGTCTTCGTTTACCGATGTTTCATTTTTTTCATACATCTTCATTTTGCATTTCTCCTAAATTAAATTGATTTGTCTGTTAAAATTTCAAAACCAAATCTGCCTGCAGCCTTCTGTAATCATCATTGTTGCTGCCGACTTTGTTAAGGAAATAGCCTAAACCGCCCTGCAGGTTTTTAGCGAACTGATACTTGAAACCAAAGTAATGTCCTCTACCGCCGGTTCCGCCGCCTATGAAATCGGAATCGCTGAACGCACCCAGCACCGCATCCGCTTCGAGGTCACGATAGTTATACAGCAGTTCCCAAGTCCCGGTCTCTTTTGCCTTGTTGAATCTGCAGCCGATAAGCCATCCTGTATCTTCCAATGTCGACGCAGCGAGGTTTTTTACATAGCTGCCGTAAACAGCTGCCGGCTTATCTATAATCGTGAAACCATATTCTCCGAAGCCTTCGACAATACCGTAGTCACTTGCGAATTCACCACCTGAAGAAGTATTGCCGAAAAAACTGTGCGAAGTCGACGCCCATGTATTCTTGAGGTCACCCCGCCCTTTGGTACTGCTGTAACCGTAATAACTTGCTCCTCCGGTTAAATAATTTTTATTTTCAAATGTGTGTTTCAAATAACTCTGGATGCCAAACAATGATATATCCGCCCCGCTGGCACTTTCATCCACCCAGAAACCGCCGCCGTTGATATATAACTTGTTGTTTTCGCCGAAGGGAGTTTCATAAGAAGCAGCTATGCCTTCAGGATTCAAGTCATCGTCCCATATGAGTTGATTGTCACCGGCTCTGTAAAACGGGTTTTTCATCTTTCCGCCGTAAACTTTCAACCCCTTTCTCGATGACGGATGCCAGGTAAAATACGCCAAATCCAGCCAAATGGCTTTACTTGAAAAACCGTCTTCCAATGATTGATTTGTGGAAACCGGGTCTGCTGAGCCGCTGGCTATTCTGAATGAAGCGTCCCAGTCATCGTTGATTTTTGCATCCAGCCCCAGTCTGGCGCGTATTCTGTGCCGGTTTTGTCCTCTGCGCCAATTGCCACTGGCCTGAGAATCGATGGATTCGTGCCGGTATCGCAAATCCCCGTTGATTTTTACGTTTTCAACCCACTTAAGACTATCCGGCAGGGCGTCTATTTTCTTGCTATCCACCGCCTTTGTAATTTTTTCATCTACTGTTTGTTCCTGAACTTTTTGGCTTGTTTCCAGCTGCTCAATTCGCTGCTGCATTTGCAGCAGCAATTTTTGCTGCTCGGCCAATTGAGCTTTCAGCTCGCTGACATCATCAGCCCTTGCAGCTCCCCCGAAAACCATAGCTAACATCCACATTGCCAGCGCTATTCCTTTCCTCATCATTTTCTCCTTAAACATACAGTTACCTTCATAGCGTATACCGGCGTATACTGCTTAAAACTATATGCCGTCAGTGTGAAGCAAATATGAAGGATTTGTGAAAACTTGATGAAAAAAGAAATTTTCTTTTACTTCTTGGGAAGTGTTACAAGGACCTTTGTTCCCTTGTTGACTTCGCTTTCGATGCAGATTCCCCCATTGTGGGCCGACACTATGTGCTTGGCGATGCTCAGTCCCAGTCCCGTCCCCCCGATTTCGCGTGAGCGGGCCTTATCAACCCGGTAAAATCTCTCGAACACCCGCTCGACATCCTCTGTTGGTATGCCGATGCCGTCGTCCTCCACGGTAACAACCACAGAATCGTCAGTTTGGGCAAGTTGAACTTTAATTTTGCCGCCCTCCTTCGTGTATTTTATCGCGTTGTCAATTAAATTAACAAAGACCTGTTCAAGCCTGTCCTTGTCACCCCTGATGGTAAAGTCGCCGGAAGGCGCCTCCGCTGACAGCTTCTGCTGCTTGACCGCCAGTGAATGTCCGAACCCCATTACTATCTCATCAATCAGCTCCTTAAGGTCTACCTCCACCATTTCTATTCCGCCGCCCGATTCGAGTTCGCTCAAACGCAGCAGGTCGTCTATTATATTCCCAAGCCGTTGTGTGTGTTTCTTGATAATCGCCAAAAACCTCCTCGCATTATCGATGTCGTTAATCGCCCCGTCTTCGAGCGTCTCGACGAATCCTCTGATGGAGGTCAGGGGCGTCTTCAGTTCGTGTGACACATTGGCGACAAAGTCGGTCCGAACAGTGTCAAGATACTTCAGACGTTCGATTTTCAGCTTCAGCTCGTCCGACATCGCATTTAGTGACTGGGCCAGCTCACCAAGCTCGTCGTTGCTTTTTACAATAGCTTTGTTGTCGAACTGCCCCTTCGCAACTGCCCCGGCGACCCTTCTCATCTGCCGAATTGGTCGGCTTATCCCGCAAGACATAACGTATGCGATTATCGCCGCGATACAAATTGCGGCGGCGGTGCCGAGCATCACCGTCTTATATGGCTCGTGCATCTCAAGCTGAACTTCGGATTCAGGCACCGCTATACGAACGACTCCGACGACCTCTTCGCCGTCACTAACACGCACTGCCACGTATTTCATAGGATAATTAAGCGTCTGGCTGAAGCGCGTGCTTTCACCTACACCCTTTTTGACCGCCTGAACAAACTCTGTTCTGTCCCCGTGGTTCTCCATAGACCGGGCATCTCTTTCGGAATCGGCCAGCACCTTCCCCTGTTTGTCTATTACCGTAATTCTAAGATTGAGATTTGCGGCGAGATTCTTCGCTTCGCGCTGAATATAAGTGTTATCTCCCTCAAGCATTGCCTTTTTGAAAATTTCGCCCGCCAGAATTGTATTATTCTGCAATCTCTGCGAAATTTTGGATTCGACGTTATCACCAAGCCGGATTACAAGAAATGAGCTTAAAATAATAGCGGTGACAATTGTCAACAGGACAAACGCGGCGAAGAATTTCCAGACTATCCTGACTCTCATTTATCAGCCCTTGAATCTGTACCCAACACTTCTGACCGTCTCAATATGGTCTTTCGCGCTTCCGAGTTTCCTACGCAGTGATTTAATGTGAGCATCTACCGTCCTGTCATAAACCATCGACCCGTCAGTGCCGCCGGCGTCTAACAACTGGTCTCTCGAAAATACTACCCCCGGGCGCCGGGCCAGACATTCCAGCAGTCGAAATTCGGTTGCGGTAAGCTCCACCTCCCGCCCCTTTACCAGCACCTTGTGTCCGACGCTGTCGATAACTATCTGGCCTGTTTTTATCTCTCCGGCCGGTTGTTCTTTATGCCTTCGCAGGACAGCTCTTATCCTCGCAATCAGCTCTCTCGGACTGAATGGTTTGGTAATATAATCATCGGCCCCAAGTTCCAGCCCCACCACCTTGTCGGTCTCGCGGGATTTAGCACTAAGAATAATGATGGGGACACGTGAAGTTGACTGCTGCCGCTTAAGCAGTTTACAGACCTCGAAGCCGTCAATGGCAGGAAGCATCAAATCAAGTATTATAAGGTCAGGTTTCGCATCCCCGGCCAGTTCAATCCCTTTTTCACCATTATAGGCGTGGATTGCTGTGTATCCTTCCTGCTTCAGGTTATACTCGACCATCTCTACGATATCGCGGTCATCTTCTACTATTAGTATTTTGCCTCTGTTCATTAAGCTTTGCCCTTTGTTTATGCTCATACGTTACCTGCCCCGGCAATCCTCGTCAAAGTAAAATTTATGACTCAAAAAATCTTGTTGTCCTGTCTAAAAACTTTCCGCACAATCCATGTTCTCCGCGATTAAAAATGTCCGAAATTTTTGACCGTTCCGATACAAATTTTGACGGTTTCTATACTTTTTTTGTACTTTTCTATACATTTTTCTACAATTTTTGACTGTTTTCAACCATATACGCATATAACAGTACCGTTGACATTTCACTCCGGCAGGCGGTATAGTAAGCGCATTATGAGCACTGTTTATACCGAAGCACTGAATAGGCTGATAGAAGAATTCGGCAAGCTGCCGGGAGTCGGGCCCAAGACGGCGGAACGGCTGGCTTTTCATATACTAAAGGCAGAACCCGCTGAAGCAATGGCTTTTGCCAATGCAATCCGTGATGTGAAGAACAAGATTAAGCGATGCGAAATCTGCTACAACTATTCGGAGGGAAAAATCTGCGAAATCTGCTCCGACCAGCGGCGCGACAGCAGTATTATCTGCGTTGTCGAACAGCCGAAAGACGTAATAGCTTTGGAAAAAACAGGCGCATGCAAATGGGTTTATCACGTCCTCGGCGGCCATATCGCACCGCTTGACGGGGTCGAGCCGGGAGATTTGACTATCGAGCAGCTCGTCAAACGGGTCCGCAAAGGCGACGTCAAAGAAATAATAATGGCGACCAATCCCAATATGGCCGGCGACGGCACATCTCTTTATATAAGCTCGCTATTAAAAGATACAGGCGTGAAAATCACCCGTCTGGCAAGGGGGCTGCCAACGGGAAGCACAATCGAATATGCAAGCGGTAAAATGCTTACCGACGCTATAATCGGCAGACAGCAATTATAGTAATCCATCTCCTAAAGATATTGCCCCCTAAATTACATGAATTTTTTGACAAATTTTTGGTATAATAAACGCAGCCGGAGATTTCCCAAGGCCGCAATTGTGTATACTTTATAGTATATGGGCAGGCCCTGCGGCGGGCAAAAAAGAAGTTTCGGGTAAAAATATGAAATTCGGGATGGAAACACATATGAGGCTGGAGCAGCAAATGAAGCTTGCTCCACATATGATTCAATCGATGGAGATTCTCCAGCTTCCAATCCTTGCGCTTCAGGAAAGAATAGAGCAGGAGCTTAACAGCAATCCTGTTTTGGAAATGGAAGAACCATCAAATCCAGATGGTGCAGGCACTGTTGACCAGCAGCCTCAGGAAGATATCGGCGAAAAAGATTTAGTCGTCGCCACCGATAACAATAAGGTCAAGGACTTCGAACGCCTCGATGGTCTTGACGATGATTACAGCGACTATATGGGCCGGGGCGAGGTCTTCCGCCGTCGCGCAAACCCCGATGAACAGGACAGAAAACTCGAGGCGATAAATAATACTGCTGCGCCGCCACAATCGCTGCACGAACACCTGTCCGAGCAATGGCATATGGTAGAAGCAAGCGACGGAGTAAAAAAAGCCGGCAGCGCAATCATAGATTATATCGATGAAAGAGGATACCTGACCGTTCGGCTGGAGCAGTTACACAATAAAGACAAGGCCGATTTTACTCTCGATGATTTGAAACAGGCCCTGCCGCTTGTGCAAAAGCTGGAGCCGCCGGGCGTCGGCGCACGCGACATCCGGGAATGCCTGCTTATTCAAATGGCACAAAGCGGCGAAGATATGAGTTTCGAGCATCGTCTGGTTTCCGAGCATATGGACGATCTGCTCGAAAATCGCCTGCCCAATATCGCAAAAAAAATGAATTGCAGCGTCGAAGACATTAATCGGGCCATTCAGCATATAAGCAAACTCGACACCTCGCCAGGCCTGCAAATCGGGATAGACCGAAATAACCCCATTACCGCTGATGTAATAGTAGAATCTCTGGATGATTCGGACGATTATTCTGTGCGATTGGCTGATTCCAGTTTGCCGGCCTTGAAAATAAGCGGTTACTATACAAAAATGGTAAAAGACGCCAAGGTTAATGAAAAAACAAAACAATTCCTGCAAAATAATATCCGCTCCGCACAGTGGGTAATAGACGCGATAGAGCAGCGGAAGAACACGCTGTTAAAGGTTGCACGGTCGATAGTAAAATACCAGCGGGAGTTTTTTGAAAAGGGCCAGCTGTATCTTAAGCCGCTGCCGATGTCGAAAGTCGCCGATGAAGTCGGCGTGCATCTGGCGACTGTAAGTCGTGCTGTGGCAGGGAAATACGTGCAGTGCGAATGGGGGATACTGCCGCTGCGGAAATTCTTTAGCGGGGGCACGGAGGACGCAGAGGGACAGGAACACAGCTGGGAGGCAATAAGGGCGAAACTGCAGCAGATTATAGACGATGAAGATAAATCTAAACCCTTAAGCGACGATGAGATACGTAAAAAGCTGGCGGATGGTGGGATTAATAATCTGGCCAGGAGAACCGTTGCAAAATATCGCAAACTGCTCAAAATCCCAACCGCGAGATTCAGGAAAAAATACTAACCGCGAATTAAGAATTTACAGGCGAAACAGGCCAACGGAGGGGTTATACGCATAGTTAGTAGGAAATGGTAAGAAATGCTAAAAAGAGAGAAAAAATGAAATAAATTGCAAAAAACAAGCAGCAATCCCTCGACTTTGCTCGGGACGAGATTTCAAATAATTTCCAATCATCAAGATACAAAATTCAAAAATAAAAAATTGAGTGTGGGTTGCCTAAGTTAACAAGAAGAAAAGCAAAGATGCTAAATTAAAAATAGGCGGCTGTCCCTGGTTATTTGTTAGTTATTTATTTTTTCTTCATTAACTGACCTTTTGCCCAAACTCTTGTACATTCACCAGCGAATATAAATATGAAAACTAATAAATAAGTATAACGAAACTGTGAATCTGATATATACAAACCGCCGATTATCCCTAATCCGAAAAATTTTACTGCCGCTGCTATACGACAGATTGTATCTAATGTATCACTACTCATAAAAATATTTCCTAAATACCAATGGTACAAGCTATCGCACAAGCTATTACAATTGCCTTAATTTCTGGAGGGCTATCAGGCCCTAAGCTTTTGCGCGGGTCTAAAACAAAAGACATACATTTATTCACACAATCACTCAATGTATCACTCTCGCAATCCCATGTACCTTCACTAGCACAAAGCGCACTACAAGAAAGCGCTACACTAGCCATACAAGCTATGCATGCAACGCTTGGCCCCCCTGCTTTGATCTTTAATCCACTTGGATCAATCCAGTTAACTGGATTATTTGTACAATATAGATATAGATTCATCGAATCTTTGTACCCTATCGGGTCTTTGCTAATAAACCTGCCGATACTTGGCTTGTAATACCTTGCTCTCAAAAAGACCAGACTGTCCGCTTCGGCAAATTGTTGCTCTCCAGTAAAGCCATAGGCGTTGGTGATAGAGCCAGAAGAGGCGATTACGCTGCCGAAGGAATCGTAAGTGTAGGAGGCAACAACTGCCTCATTGTCGGCTGTTAGTTGTCTCGTGCTACCTAAGCCATCGTAGAGATAAAACGAATTCGCATCTGCTCGCTTCATACTTATTAAGTCGTTTCCGTAGGTATAAACGGCCTGAATTATACCCGCGTCATCAGTTTCCATCAATACCTGAACCTGCTTGACCGCTACACCCCATTATTCCATTTATCGTGGTTACTTCCTTTTTCGCGTAACCAATCCTGTAACATTTTACTAAGGATTGACGACGCCAATATAATTAGACCCACGATTAAAAAAGACGGCCACTTTTTCTCACCTTCACATAGGGTGTCCGCAACGAAAAAAAACTTGCTTCCGACATACAGAAGCAATAAATATATTAGAAGGAAACACGCGGTTCCATGCAATGTTTGATATTTACTTCTCCATAATCGAGCGAACACTGAGTTATTTTGTTCTTTCCTTTTTATGGTAGTATCCATACCTTTCGTGTATAACTTATTTAAAGACAAGCAAGTATCAATCCTGCTACGTATCCTCCGACAACAGCTGCTAGGCAGCCAAAGAGGCACGGACCAACCCCCACGCCCCCTGTTACTGAACCACATCCAGCCACACAAGACACGTAAAGCGCCGCAACGCCAATGACCCCAATGACATCGACAACATCGCTACATTTTAGGGCATCCTTAATACAACTCCAAGTACCAAGCCCTCGTGGATCCGCAAAGTTAATGGGGTTGTTGTGCACATATACATAAGGATGCAGAGATTGTGGTCGATGAATTAAATTCAAATGAGGTAAAATCCATCCTACATAACCTCCCATTTGTATTGGCACTAAAATCGGATCTCTGGAGATAAATCTGCCGATGGATGGGTTGTAATATCTGGCTCTTAAGAAAACTAAACTGTCTGCTTCGTTGAATTGCTGCTGGCCGGTGAAGCCATACGTATTAGCCACAGAGCCCACAGAGGAAATTACATTGCCAAAGGAATCGTAGGTGTAGGAGGCAACCACGGACTCATTGCTATCTGTGAGCTGTTTGACGGAGCCGAGACCATCGTAGAGATAAAACGAATTCGCATCGGCTTTGTTCATATTCATAAAGGGAGAAAAAGCTTACTCTATGCTTTTTTATTGCCCTAGTAATTTGGGAAGAGTTAAAGCGTAATTAAAAAGCACGACAGCAACTGCAAGCCACAAACCAGCACAAAAAACAATAACACCCCACCATCTAATAGTAGCTCTTGATGCTTGACTTATTTTATATTTTGTCTTGTCAGGCCAAATTATTATGATAAATCCTAATATACAGTAAAATATAACCCATACTATGAGATAGATTGAAAACATACCTTACACTACTCCTATTAACTATATTAAAACAAGAAAATTCATGCCCCAAGACCTTGGTATCCCATTTCCCTCACCCCATATACCAAGGTATTCCACACGCCTTTATCATGTCTTTAAATTCTTTTGTTTTAGTAGCTTTATCCCATGCATCTTTAGTGTCGCATGCATCTGCATCTCTACTTTTCTTTAACTCTTTTAACTTCCTCATAAATTTGGGAATTTTCGAAAAGCAGTTAATCGCGAGTATACCTCCTATTATTATAAATCCACCTATAATTATTACCCCACCGATACCGGCCACCATACCCTCAGGATCAATATAGTTTACCGGATTATTACTGCAATACACATAAGAGTGTGTTTTTTGAGGACTCCCCGTCAAATGAGGCAAAAGCCAGAAGAAATTATCCCACACTTTTATTGGCGCAAGAATCGGATCTCTTGAGATAAATCTTCCAATGGATGGGGCGTAATATCTGGCCCTTAAGAAAATAAGGTCATTCGCTTCGCCGAATTGCTGCTCTCCGGTAAAACCATAAGGATTACCGGTCACATCAACCTCTATTGCTTTGGATACCGGAATTTGTCCTGTAAGCAGCAGTATAATAAATAAAGCGATTAATCCTTGTTTTCTCTTCCTGATTGCAACAACGCCGGCACCTAAACCAAAACACGCCAAAACCAAAACTCCTGATTCGTTGATTGATTTATTCCCTCCCGCAGCATTGGACGCCATCCCTCCACCAGCGGTTTGAGCGATTACGCTGCCGAAGGAATCGTAAGTGTAGGAGGCAACCACGGCCTCATTGTCAGCTGTTAATTGTCTCGTACTTCCCAACCCATCGTAGTTGTAGTAAGAATTTACATCAGCTCTTTTCATATAATGCCGGAAAAGCCCCAAACCAATACAATTTCAGCGAAATAAAACCGCTGAACCAGTACATACGTATGATTTATTGTGCAATACGATATAACATTAACTCTTTTGCTGTAAAGGACATGAGA
This sequence comes from Phycisphaerae bacterium, assembly GCA_028714855.1. NCBI lineage: Bacteria > Pseudomonadati > Planctomycetota > Phycisphaerae > Phycisphaerae bacterium. The sequence continues at coordinate 169,273 of JAQTLP010000003.1, forward strand.
AAAAGCATTTCGGAAAAAAGCTCTTCTTTTCCCTCAATTCTCCTATGTCTTTCTTCTCTTTTTCAAGTATCTGTTTCATATCTCTAACAGTTATTTGTAATTTTTCATCTTTAACAGCTTTTGCATAATCATCTATAATCTCTACCCCTTCTCTTTTACATATAAGCCCAATTAATTGAGTGGTTTTGTCTGTGTAGTCACAGAACTGAACACCCATAGCAATGCATACGCTACCCAAAAGGAGACATTGCTCACGGTTCACATCACTTTCTAAATATGATTTGGATAGAGAATGTAAACTCTTAGGAATCAAAATAAATGACTCTAAATTATACTTTTTCCCATTTACATTAACATCTGTATCTACGGGGCCGACCTCAATGTCTAATGAATCTCCCTTAGCACCATCAACGATTAGTTCTAGAAACCGGTCTATTCTGAAATCAGTCACATCTCTAATATTATTTTCATTTACTCCGTGCACGCTAAGCAACGAGATAGCTTCTGCGTAATTCTCAATAGAAGTTTTCTCGGAACTCAAAAAACCTTTATTTCGTGCAAACTGCTCCCATAAGGGATCCTGTGTAAAGTTTATTATATTTGAATTTCTCCTACTTACTGCTATTACTGCGATCAGCAAGATTATTAGTACAATAATAGCTACAAAAATAATTCCTTTTTTCAGTGGAACCACGAATCTATACCGCATTTTAGACATTCTGGGGCACCTTCTTTTATCATATCTATACATATTTTGATCCACCGTCTTCTTTTCAATTCACATTTAAGTTCCTTCTCGAGACTTCCGCATGATGGATCATCTGGTTCATCTAAACATTTAGGTCTCATCTTCATACAAGCGTCATAATATACATGCATGTAGAAACCACACCAGAAACAAGTCCATAGTAGCTTGCCTGATGGGTCAATATAATTTGTCGAATTATTCTTTACGTATGTATACAAGTTTAAACCATCAACGTATCCAATCGGGTCTCTGCTAATGAACCTGCCGATTTGCGGCGAATAATATCTTGCTCTTAAATAGACCAGATTGTCTGCTTCGCTGAATTGCTGCTCTCCCGTGAAGCCGTAGGGGTTGGTGGCAGAGCCGGAGGAAGCGATTAAGCTGCCGAAGGAATCGTAAGTGTAGGAGGCAACAACTGCCTCATTGTTAGCTGTCAATTGTCTAGTGCTTCCTAAGCCATCGTGGAGATAAAACGAATTCGCATCCGCTCGCTTCATACTGATTAAATCATCGCCATAAGTATAGGTTGCCTAATTTAACAAGAAGAAAATCAAAGATGCTAAATTAAAAAATGGTGGCTGTCTGTAATTTCCCTCTATTCTCTGCGAGAAAGCTGTTTATCGCTTGTTTTATAAAACAACGCCAATGCAATAACCACCAAGCCGATGATTATACCTAATATAAATTTGCTTTCCCCCCTCCCCGAAAAACCAATATAGCTTAGTAAAACAACCATAATGCCGGTGAACAAACTGAGTCCCTGTTCCAACTTGCTTCTTCTTGGTCGCTTAATGTTCCACATTTTTGTTTATACCCTTAATCATCTTTAACAGTACAGAACAGATAGGCCCCCGTCGCCTCGCCGGCACAGTAAAGCGCCCATGCACCACCGCCTATACCAACAGCGGGGCAGAACATACCACCCGCACCCACTCCTCCCATTCCTAACGCGGCCCAAAGCGAACTACAGAGTGGTGTCATTGCATCTCCCATACACGCGCTAAGAGATGGATAGCCCCGCCGTCTCCATCGTGGTGGTCCTGATGGTCTTTCCCTTCTTATGCCATATGGATCGCTGAAATTGACAGGATCATTTTCTACATATGCATACAAATTTATTCCGCCCTCATACCCAATTGGGTCTTTTGAAATAAATCTGCCAATACTTGGCTTGTAATACCTTGCTCTTAAAAAGACTAAACTGTCTGCTTCGTTAAATTGCTGCTCGCCGGTGAAGCCATAGGGATTAACAACTGAGCCCACAGAGGAAATTACATTACCAAAAGCATCATAATCATACGAGGCAACCACGGACTCGTTGTCAGCGGCCAATTGTCTCGTGCTTCCTAAGCCATCGCAGAGATAATAAGAATTCGCATCAGCTCTATTCATACTGATTAAATCATCGCCATAAGTATAAGCAGCCAAGACTGAATTTGTATCAGTCGTTTCCATTAATACCTGAACAAGCGAAAATAGGCGGCTGTACATAGTTTTTGCAATATTATCGTCTAATCAGTTATTACCTTCTGATCAGTATGATGTCCACGTATTACCAGATGCGTTGTGATTTTATAAGCTTGCCACGCGATCAAAAGTAATATTATGCTTGCTATCTTAGCACGAAGCGAATGGGTATGTCCCATCAGTTCCATAATTGCAACAGAAGAAGATACCCATAAAATAGCAACCAGATATCCTATAAACTGTTTAACCAATGTTTCTCGATGTTTCTGCTCTAATGGTTTAGACAATTGAAACCATCTGCCTAGATTTTTGCGACACATCCAACATAAGCAACCGATGATTATTGCGGCTAACAAAATTACCAAATTCACCGGTATAACATAAGGCATCTCTGGCATAAGTAACCTGAGTTTTTCGAACATAGTGCCCAAAAGTAGGAAACCAAGAAGAAAAATAGTAATTAACCATATCCTGAGGGTGGTTTTTGCAGAACTCCGTAGCCATGAATAAATCGCGAGATATACGCAATAGACCCCAGTAAAAACCATCAATATTGTGACAATTAAAAAGGAAAACGAAAAAGCCTGCTTTGAATCAGTCATGTGCCAAATTGCGAATGCCATTGCAAAAACTATATACAAACCTATGCATCCTGACAGAATCGCCGAAATTCTTGCTAAAAATTTACTTGGTTCTGAAAATAGCTCTTTCCGTTTCATATATGTCTCCTTTATGGACATGGACATGGAACAAGTGAGCAATCCATCAAATCGGCCGCCAGCCCAATTTCGCACCCTGCTTCGAAACTGAGCCCAGCGTCATAGGCAATAGCAAGAAGAGGACCCCATACCGCAACACATGTACCTTTACATATTTCTTTTGCTATTGGTGGCATCCGCTTACCACAATCACTTAGACAGTCTTTAAAACCATCTTCAGCCGCCTTTATAATGGCTTCTCCAATTGACATACATAAGGAAAATGTCACGTAAGCATCTTCAATACATTTATCTCGAGCCGGACATTTGCCTTTGGGATCTGTATAATTAACCGGGTTATTCCTCACATAAGCATATAAGTTTATACCACCTTCGTAGCCTATCGGATCCCTGCTCAAAAATCTTCCTGCGGCGGGGTTGTAGTATCTTGCCCTCAGATAAAGCAGTTCGCTTGAACTGTCAAACTGTTCGCCTGTGAAGCCATAGGCGTTGGTGATAGAACCAGAAGAAGCGATTAAGCTGCCGAAGGAGTCGTAGGTGTAGGAAGCGACCACTGTCTCACTATCATCTGTCAACTGTTTGACGGAGCCGAGGCCGTCATAAAGATAGAACGAATTTACATCCGCTCGCTTCATACTTATTAAGTCATTGCCGTAATTATAGACGGCCTGAACTGTGCCTGCGGTATCGGTTTCCATAACCACCTGAACAAATTGGTTTTATCCTGCTTATTTTAACTTCGAAAAAACCATGAACCAGTACACCATTATGACAATACTATTGTTTGACATGCCGTCCACCATATTTCTAATTTGCTGCAGGAGTTGGTAGTATTTTCTTTCTTCTTCTATGCGCTATCAGCCAAGCTCCTAAAAAAGCGCATACCCAAAGTAAGGCCATCTGGAGAATCCAAGAAAATCCTAGGATAACTTGGAAATGGTTTTTGATGGACCATGGAATTCCGACAAGGATAGCTTTCGATAAGAGAATAATAGTAGCAATAGTTACTAACAGGTTAACTATTATTATTGTAATTATCCGATTACTTCTCGATATAAGACTTATGACAATAGCCGTTAAAAAACCCGAAATACCAAAACCTAACACGTCTAATAAACAAGATATCGAAATGCACAGGTAGGGATAAGGAAGCCATTCAGTTGATATTAGAAGCTGAACCCTTGAAGAAAGAGTCAAAAACAAAGGAATAAATATACATATACACAATACGGAACCGATAATAATTGAAATAATTTCTGTAAATATATTTTTGTAACTATAACTCATTTGGCAGTTTCCTTTCACCTAACTAGAAGATGCCTGGCCCCATCGTTCCTTTCGATGATGCACAAAGGGAACGGCAAGCCCAATCCTTAGCCACACACTTAAACCATCCTATTAGTCCGGGATTTGTAATTTTGCACTCCCAAAACTTTTGGTTGCAACAACCAATACAGGCCTGGGTATTAAAAGCGTCGGAAGCCATGCCTGGACAACCTTCAGTTTCCTCAAGTTGTTCTTTCCATTTTTGACATGCACTCTTCATCTTCAAACCTGACGGGTCTACAAGGTTAACAGGATTATTGTTCACGTATGCATACAAGTTTATACCACCATCATACCCAATCGGGTCTTTGGAGATAAACCTGCCAATACTTGGCTTGTAATATCTGGCTCTTAAGAATACTAAATCGTCTGCTTCACTGAACTGCTGCTCTCCCGTGAAACCGTAGGCGTTAGCTACAGAGCCAGAAGAAGCGATTACGCTGCCGAATGAATCATAGGTGTAGGAGGCAACCACTGCTTGATTGTCTGCTGTTAATTGCCGTGTGCTTCCCAAGCCATCATAATGATAGAACGAATTTACATCAGCTCTGTTCATACTGATTAAATCATCGCCGTAGGTATAGACGGCCTGAACTGTGCCTGCGGTATCGGTTTCCATAAGCACCTGAGTAAGCGGCGACGCCACATCATTTATATATTTAGTTTTTACGCCGTTTTGGGTTTTGCTTATTCTTACGCCCTCGCCATTATATTCATAAAGAGTATTGCCGGCCGGCTCGGATACGGACAAAAGGTGGTTTGCCCAATCCCAGGAGCAGGTTGTAGTGCTGCCGGCGGCGGTTTTTGTCTGGAGGTTGCCGCAGCCGTCGTAAGCATAAGTAATAGTTGCGCCGCCGGCGGCTTCTGTCAATAGCTGATTATTATTGTTATAGGTGTAACTGGTTGTATTTCCATCCTTAACCATACTGGTCCTATTACCTACATCGTCATACTGGTAGGAAATAGAGTAGGCATTTGAGCCGGTGCGGGTTTCGGAAGTGAGCTGATAGATTTCGTCATACTCATAGGTTACAGATGAGCCGCTGTATTCTGATACTGATAATCTATTGCCCGCATAGTCGTACGTATAGCTGAAAGAAGATAATACCGCCCCTGTTGAGTCTTTGTTTACCAAAGAGAGGAGCCAATTCCTCTGCGAATCATAGGCGTATAGCGTATAGCTGCCGTTGGGGTAGTCGGCCTGCGTCAGCTTGCCTAAAGAGTCATATCGGTAAGCTGTTAAACCGGCAGGAGCATTGACCTCTATGAGGCGATTAAGCTCGTCATAGGCATAGACGGTAATACCGCTGTTGGGGTCGGTCAATTGCGTTCTATTGCCGGCGGCGTCATATTGATAGTTTACGGTTTTATTGTTCGTGTCGGTAACGGAGGTCAATCTATTGAGATAATCGTAGGTGTAAGAGGTGGTGCCGGCTGGGTCTGTCATCGAGGTCCTGTTGCCCAGGCCATCGTAAGTGTAGTTGATATAATGCCACTTGGAAACACACACGCCATTTTCACATAATTCCTCGGCGCCACAGCTTGATATGCAGTGTCCCTGACCATCACATACTTCGCAGTTGGAAGACACGCATGTTGACTGGCAGCTGCCGTTTACACAGGTTCGACATTGGCTGGAGAAACAATAATTGTAACATACGCCACAATGACAGTACTGACAAGGTCCGCACGGCGAACGGCACTCAAGACAAGGACAGCCCCAGGCAGAGGCGGAAAATACGAACAAGACCACAAGCGTAGATAAAATAACGAAGCTTCTCGATAGTTTAAGATTATTTTTCATAAACAGCTCCTCAATTTTCATATTTTATCTGAGTTAAGCGGTTAATATTGTCGTAGGTGTAATAAGTGAAACGGCCTTTTCCGTCTCTTCTGGTCAGCATATTGCCTTCAGCATCGTAGGTGTAGGATTCGTATTCGCCAAGAGGATAGGTTACTTTAGTCAGCCGATTTAAGTTATCATAGGTATAGGTAGTGGTATTCCCCTTTGCATCTTTTAAGGATACGAGATTGCCCGCTCTATCATAAGTGTAGGAGGTATCATTTCCATTTGCATCTGTTACTTTGGTGAGCCGGTTTAACGGGTCATATTCGTAATCGGTTGTATTTCCATTCTCGTCCCTACGCTGACTTAAGCCGCAGCAACTGTAGGTGTATTGAATATAGTTCGAATCAGGATGGGTTATTTTTGTTACGCGGTTTAAATTATCATATTCATAGGAAGTAGCCCCATTTTCATTGGTCATCGATAATTTTCTGCCGATAACGTCGTAGGTGTAAGTAGTTATATTCCCGTTAGGGTCGGTAGTTTGGATGAGATTACCGTTGGGGTCATAATCGTAAAAAGCAGGATTTCCCAATGCATCTGTCATCGAGGCAACCAGGCCATTGCCATCATAAGTATAGGAAATGACAGAAAGAACAGTTTGGTTAGGGTCTTTCTCTGTAACAGACAGGAGATTATTAAAACTATCATATTCATAAGATGTGACTTTGCCTCTGGGGTCAGTGGCTGAAATCCGGTTATTTTTCGTATCGTAGGTGTATGACCAGCTATTATTTAACGGGTCGGTTTTGGAGAGGAGATTATGCTTTGTGTCATAAGTATAGTAAGTTACACGCCCCATTTTATCTCTTACCTGTATTTTGTTACGATTATCATCGTAAGTATATAAAACATTATTTCCTGAATCATCTTCTATCTTTATGGTATCTCCATAATAAGGCCAGGGGCAGTAGTCGACGCAAGTATTCGAGTCTGGAGTGTAATAGGTAGAGTTTCCCCTTGGGTCTATCACATAGATGGGACCTCCCGCACCTCCGTTACATTGATATAAGTTATCGTTAGGGTCGGTTATCTCCGACACCCATATTTCTCCCAAACCAGCGTATTCAATCGTGTAGGTGCCCTTCGGCCCGGTGATAGAAGTAATATTGTTGTGATTGTCATAAGCGTAGGTAAATGTATTTCCCGCCATATCCACCACTTGGGCGAGATTGCCGTTGGCATCGTATGTAAACGTCGCTTCTCTGGCTAACGGGTCGTTTACCAGAGTGATTCTTCCTGCGGCGTCGGTTTGTATATCAGTAATTCTGCCTACCGCGTCAGTTATGGAAGTAAGGTTATCATTTGCGTCGTATTGGAAGCTCACTATATTTCCATTCGGGTCTTCCATAGCAAGAATTTTCCCGCCGTTCGCATGTGTATCATAATGATATTTTTCGTGGCTCTTCGTGAATTCCAAAGTAAAAGTATCATTCCCATTTTTGGTTAATTTTCTGCTTACCCCGACAGGCGGGTTGTAATATCCGCCTGAATAAGTAAAGGTATCATCGTGTCCTCCAGCTCTTCTAACAGTTACTGTGGTAAGATTCTCTGTTATTTTTGTCTCCAGATTAGAATGCCAGCTATTTCCAAAATATCCGGTATGCGAGAGGTCGGAATTGAAGGTGAGGGAAACTTTCACATCCTCTCCTATCGCAGTGATATATCCAATAGGAGTGTCTCTTACTATAAGAGCCAAAGCAGAGGTATCGACAGTAACTCGCGGGAAACCAAAACCATAAGAACAACAACCGCCGCCACCACCGCCAGCACCGGGGCCTGCTTCCGCTCTATCACAACATTCACCTTCACACTCTGTTATCGGCTGTTCAGGACAACAATCGCAGGTCCCCAGAAGAATGTTACTCAACTCCTTTTTGGCAAGTTTGGCGAACTTCCTGCCAGAAGGAGTTGAGAGCGCCAAAACCTTATCTGTCCATATATCGGCCAATTCTCTTTTATAATAGGAAATCTCACCCAGAACAGGGTCGTAAACTATTACTTTCCCATCGATATCCTCTTCAATATCTTTTATCACTATCAGATGCGAAGGTTTTACTACCGCCACGAACGGCAACCGAAGGTTCTCTATTCTATCAAGCGGGCATTTTACCGCTTTAAGTTTCACATCTTCTTTTTTGAGGAATTTCAGGATTTCGGAAAGAGAAACAAGACCATCTTTTAAAGTTATAGACGAAGCAAGTTTCCGCCTGTCTAATTTTACTCCTTGTGAGGTCAAATAGTAATTAATGGATTTTGTAGCACAGTTGGAGACAAGCTGCCGCTCACCTCCTGCTAAAGCAAGATTCACCCACTTTGCCCACGTGGAGGCGTATTTTCTCTGCTGCCAGGTTTTTGCTTCTGACGCAGCCTTACGGAAATACTTTAAGGCTTTCTTGTAATCATTCAGTTTGTAGTAATTACAACCTGTGCGGGCAGATGCTTCTGCAGAAACCCAGGTGTTGGGAAACAGTTCCGCTGCTTTTTGATAAGTCTTTGTGGATTTGGAGAAATCACGCTTAGATTTGTGGTATAAACCCATCCACAGGTAAGCGTCTCCGGCTTCAGGCGAAGCAGGAGATGTTTTTATAAGATTTTCGGCGGATTCGTACGCTTTCCGCCAGTCGCCTTTTTTTAATGCTTCTTTGAGCTCACAACCGCACTGCGAAGGAGGCAATGATTTTTCAGCAGCGTTCAGGGCAACCGGCAGATACTGCAACGAGAAAAATATTAAAATAATGGAAATTCTTTTCATTTTATCCTTCCTTTATTTCTATTTACTTCTCATTCTTACTGTTTTCCATTTTAATACGATATTCTACAATAAGCAGCTGAGCCTGCTGGGCATCTTCAAAATCAGGCCAGTTATTGATAATCTTTTGGAAGTAATCTATTCCTTTCTGATATTCCCCCAATTCCTGGGCATAACAAACCGCCGAAGAAAAGTAGGCATTCGGAACAACCTCCGAATCGGGGAATTCAAAAATTAAACGTTCCCAAACTTCTATAGCTTTTCTATAAAATAGTTTTTCTCCGTTGGCATCTCCTTCAAGATTCATCAGGCGAGCTTTGGCGTAATATGACAGCCCTATATTTCGAACCACATTTGCCACATCCGGATGTCCGGCGAAATCCACAATTAGTCTGTCAATGGCCTCTTCAGCACTATCGTATCCTCCTGACATTATTAGAGACTGAATGTTCGCCATTGAGAGGCCTAACTTTGCCCTGTCAACGGCAGACGAATTATCAGGATAGTTCTGTATTATCCACTGATAGAGAATATTCGCTTTTTCATACTTACCCGAACGGGCATATCTGTCTGCAATCCAGTAAATTGTATCATGCAAATCCGGATGGTCCTTGAAATCAGCAACAAGCTTAGCAAAAGCTTTTTCGGCACCATCGTAGTCCTGCGACACGATGAGAGACTGGACGGCTGCCCTTGAAACACCTAACTTTGCTTTAACTGCGAATGGGCTATCAGGATAGTTCTGTATTATTTGCTGATATGTGCTTTTTTCCTCTTCGTATCCGTCCCAATACCCAAATCCTCGTCCGATCCAGTAAAGCTCTTCCGGCAAATCCGGGTGGCTTGAGAAATTGGCGACAAGCTCCTCGAGGGCCTCTTTGGCCATATTGAAGTCCCTGGCGACAATAAGAGAGAGGACTTTCACCTTCGCGATACCTAAATTTGCCTTACTAACGATGGAGCTGTCAGGATAGTTCTGTATTATTTGCTGATAGAGGCCTTTCGCACATTCATATTTATCCGATTTATCCGACCATCGATATCTTTCCGCTATCTCGTAAAGGGCCTGTGGCAGGGCCTGGTTTTTGGGGAAACCGGCGAGCAATTTCTGAATTTGCGCCTGGGCCTGGGTGTAATTGCCCCCATTGACAAGTGAAACGATATTTGACTTTGCCTGCTCAAGCCTATCCGATGCATCGACGGGGACTTTGGCTACGGCTACAGATACCAGCAAGATAATAAAAGCTAAGGCTATGGAATGGCTTTTTTTAGACATAGAAATGACCTTTCATTAACGGCGGACGAATTGTGTTTGTACTGTCGCTTATTATTAAGCACATTTATTGCCTCCGAATCACTTGCGTGTCAGTGTACCTGTCCCGGTTTATCTGTCAAGTGAAATTTTACAGGATTTCCAAAATATTTTTTTGCATTGGAACGGCAGTGCGTCGAGGGCGGGTTAGATTTTCTTAGACTTGAGGGATTTTTCGGTAAAGCTGATTATATCGCTCGTCATCTTCGCGGCTTCGACGGGATGTTTGCCGGCAGCGGTTTCGGCGGAGAGCATTACATAGTCGGAACCATCTATGATTGCGTTGGCGATGTCGCTTACCTCAGCACGCGTCGGGCGGATGTGTTCGGTCATGCTCTCGAGCATTTGAGTGGCGGTAATAACAAAGGCGCTGCGGCGGAGGCATTTTTTTATAATCATCTTCTGCATCACAGGGACTTCGTAAATCGGCAAAGAGACGCCCATATCGCCGCGGGCAATCATAATGCCGTCAGATGCTTCCATTATCTGGTCGATATTTTCGATTCCCTGACGGTTCTCAATCTTGGCAATCAAGGGACAATTAAAATTGCGGCGGTTAACAAATTCTCTGACGCTGAGAATGTCTTTTTTGCTTCGGACAAACGACTGGGCGATGAAATCGACCTTGTTTGCTATGCCGAAGAGGAGGTCGTTTTTGTCTTTGTCGGTGAGGCCGTCGAATTTCAAATTGATGTCGGGGATGTTAACGCCTTTGTGCTCTTTTACGAAGCCGGGGACAATGACTTCTGCTTTTAATCCGGTTTTGTCACGGCCTTTGACCTTAAGAGCGATATTGCCATCGTCTATGAAGATATGACAGCCGGTTTTTATATCCGACAGAGAGCCTTCGTAGTCGAAGGGGATAACATTTTTTTTGTCGGTTTGCGGTTTGTTAATGAGGGTCACTATGCTGCCCGCCGCAAGGGCGACCATTTTTCTTGGGCCTTTGAACAGGCCGACTCTGATTCGATAGCCCTCGAGGTCCAGGAGGATTTTTATTTTGTTTTTTCGGGTTTTGTTCAGCCGCCTGATAATATCGATGCTTTGCCTGTGGGTTTTGTGGGTTCCGTGAGAGAAATTAAGCCTTGCGACGTTCATTCCGGCCAGAACCAGTTTTTTTAAGACAGCGGCTTTGCTGCTGGAAGGCCCCAATGTACAGATTATTTTAGTCCTGCGCATTTCTGTTCCTGTAAATTTTGTAAGCAGTGAAACAATTTTACCAGAATGCGGCCATTTTGTCGATACCGGCAAGCGCGGAAGAGGAGATTAGTTAATCAGCGGATGGTTCGAAACTTCGACTCCCTCGACAGCGCTCGGGACAGGCAGGATTTAAACAGCTACCCCGGCCTCTGCAGGAAACGTATCGTCGGCGAGTTTATTTGCCTGATTCTTTGCCCTGTGCCAGTTAACCGAGAGGCCGTAATCGAAAATTTTCTTAAAGTACGACAAATCCATTAACGGTAATTGTATGTCGCTGCCGGCGAGGATTGCGTCGGTATTAGTTCTATCAAAAACAGGTTCCGACAGCATATAAGGGTCATAAACTGAAGTAGCCCTTTGGATGAGCTTTTCGATTCCATTCGGCTTGCGCCTCGAAAAACTATTCGCTTTTACCATTTTGTAATTACTTGACCCGAAGAGACGGGAGAATATATTGCCGAATTCTTTCATAGTCAACGGCTGCGGGTTAGTGATGTGGAAAGTGCCGGCGATGCCGCGATCAATAATATGAGAAGAAACTTTCGCAAAGTAATCCACGGGTATGATATTTTTTGTTACGCCGGGAGCTGTTATGACACGTATAAAGCTGTCCCCCAGTCGCGGCATAACCATAGCGAGAACCCGCATATAATCGTACAACGAGGCAAAATGCACAGTCCTGCCATACTGCGAATCACCCATAACGATGCTCGGCCGCAGAACAATAACAGGTATAGAATTCAGCTGGGCCCAGTTGTAGACGAGCATTTCCGACCTGCATTTTGTGTTTTCGTAAACGTTATTAAAGGATTGTCCGACGTCAATTTCATTTTCTTTCACTATACCGGTTCGTTTGCCGGCGATATAGGCGCTGCTGACATGAACCAAGGGTACAGACAGCCTGCCGGCCAATTCCAGAACGTTGAGCGTGCCCTGCACGTTCATCATTTGATGGGACTTGCCGTCATCTTCGAGGAATTTGGTACACGCGGCACAATGAACGATTTTGGAAATTCGTTTGAGACTTTTCGCGTCCGACTTGAGTCCAAGGCCTTCCCTGCAAATATCACCATGGATTATCTCGATATTGTCTTTAAGCTCTCTGCCCTCTGCAATATCGAGTACCCAATCGAGCCGCCCGGCTGCGGCTTCGCTGTCCCGGTCCCGCATCAGCGCCAGAATACGCTTTCCATGCCGGGCCATTTCCACGGCAAGCCAGCTTCCGAGGTTACCGGTTATTCCGGTAAATAAAACAGTATCTTTCATCTTAATTTTTCACCGGTTTTTAAGCGTTTCCCTTTAATTCCCCGACATATTTGCCGTGGTTTCGGTTCGCAGTATAACACCCTATACCTGTATTATCCACTATAATTTTGAAAAACTCTCCGCCTGTACATCATCAAGGACACACGGCTGATTTTTATCAATGACCAAAAAAAATTTTGATTTTTTAATTGAACTGTATATTACTATATGAGTATATAGTCATATAGTTATTACTTTTTGGCGTTTTTTTATGTTAAACAGGCAAAAAAAGATGCTATTCGAGAAGCAGGCGGAGGTCGCCAAGGCTATAGCACATCCGCTACGGATAGCGATTTTGGATTTTTTGAAGGACAGAGAACAGTGTGTTTGCGATATAGCAGAGCATATCGGCTCAGAGCAATCGAACGTATCGCGGCACCTTTCGGTGATGGTCAGGGCAGGCGTGCTGGAGTGCCGGAAAGAAGGACTGAAGGTCATTTACCGACTTAAATGCCCCTGCCTGCTCGATTTCTTCACCTGTGTATTGGGCGTTCTAAAGGAACAGGCCATGGAAAGCAAAAATCTTTTGTCTGAGCTTTAATCGGCTTTTTACAAAGGTCTTTTATGAAAAGAGAGATTAAAATTTTAGCTGCACTTGTGAGCGTTTTTCTTGTCGCGTATTTTTTGCCGCTGGGCAATCCAAAAATTCAGCAGGCGATTTACGAGGCGTTCCGGCTGCTTCAGTGGTACGCACGTAACCATACTCTTGCGTGTATCGTGCCGGCGTTATTTATCGCGGGAGGAATTATCACATTCCTGTCGCAGGAATCGGTGATGCGATACCTGGGGCCAAAAGCAAATCCGGTATTAGCATACGGCGTCGCATCGGTGGCGGGGTGCGTGTTAGCGGTATGCTCGTGCAGTGTTCTGCCTATGTTCGCGGGGATATATCAACTCGGCGCAGGTCTCGGGCCTGCGACGGCGTTTCTATATTCGGGGCCAGCGATAAATGTTCTTGCGATATTTTTGACCGCCCGTGTGTTGGGTTTTGACATCGGCCTGTGGCGAGCCGTCGGTGCAATCGTCTTTGCCGTCGTAATCGGCGTGCTGATGGCGGTGATATTTCGGAAAACCGAGAAGGCCAAGATTGACGCGGCGATGCAAATGCCCGAGCCGACGAAACCATCCCGTCATATAGCGAAAAACGGTTTGTTTCTGGCGACGATGATTTTGTTTCTTATTTTTTCCGACTGGTTCAATCCGGGCAAAGTTACTGTAACGATAACCGACGGCAGGACTTTTAACGCCGTTGTGCTGAACGAAACAAAAGATGCCGTGCGTTTTCAGCTTGAGGAGGATTTCGGCGAACTGAAAGCCGGAGACAAATTAAATTTGCCAAAAATCGACATCGCAAAAACGGCTGACCGTCCAAGCTGGGTAATGACGGTTTATCACACTCGCTGGTATCTGGCTGGGGCGTGCGGGCTGGCGGTGCTGTTTATGGCGTGGGGATGGTTCGCAAAAGATGAGCTACGTCTGTGGATGTCGAACACATGGGACTTTGCAAAGATGCTTGTGCCGCTGCTTTACGGGGGCGTTTTTGTCGTAGGTTTTATCAGCGTTTTGATTCCTGAAAAGCAGGTTGCTCAATGGGTTGGTGACAATAGTTTGAGAAGTAATCTTGTCGCCAGTGTCATCGGGGTGTTCTGGTATTTCGCAACGCTGACCGAGATACCTATTACGCAGGCGCTTATGGGGCTGGGTATGCACAAAGGGCCTGTGCTTGCGCTGCTGCTGGCCGGGCCGGCGCTGTCACTACCCAGCATACTCGTCATTCGCAGGGTAATAGGCGATGTTAAAACAATTGTCTTTACGATTCTCGTAATTGTGATGTCAACGATTGTCGGGATGATTTTCGGGACATTTTTCTAAGGAAAGCGGTTATGAAAAAGATTCAGATACTGGGGACGGGCTGTCCGAAATGCAAGAAGCTGGCGGAGAACGCGGAAATAGCCGCTAAAGAACTCGGCCTGGAATATGAGCTTGAAAAAATAACAAAAATCAACGACATAATGAAATTCGGAGTAATGATAACGCCTGCACTGGCGGTTGACGGCAAAGTTAAAGTTGTCGGTAAAGTAACTTCGGTCGAAGAATTGAAGGAGATACTCAGATGAACCCCGCACCTTCCAAGTATTTAATTTATCCCGCCCCAAAACATTGGAGTGGGATGTATCAAGTATATCTTTTGAAGAGTCTAAAAAATAACAGTTTGTATATTGGCTATACCAAGGATTTGAATCGCAGATTAGAAGAACACAATGCAGGTCTTGCTGAATACACCAGGAAATATCTGCCGTGGACATTAATATATTATGAAAGCTACCTCTCCCTGGAAGATGCCAAGAAGCGAGAAAAATCTTTAAAACATTTTGGAAAAGCATATAGCCAATTAAAAAAGAGAATTGCAGCCAGCCTGAAAAAAGTTGAATGAAAGGAAGGTGCGGGGTGAAAAATTTACCAAAAATAATTATCGTCCTACTTCTCGCTGCATCGGCAATGGTCGTAATGAAGAAGAAAAATTCTCAAATTACCGTAAATAATCCTCAAACTGTAACCGTTCGGGCTCAACAGCCAAGC
Organism: Phycisphaerae bacterium; assembly: GCA_028714855.1. Taxonomy (NCBI): domain Bacteria; kingdom Pseudomonadati; phylum Planctomycetota; class Phycisphaerae; species Phycisphaerae bacterium. Next base: position 184,528 of record JAQTLP010000003.1, read on the forward strand.
GAAATGAAAAAGCTGCCGCGACTGGTTGATTTGGGGGCAGATAAATGTATTCCCTGCAAGATGATGGCGCCGATACTCGAGGAGATGAAGAAAGATTACGCGGGGACTATCAATGTGGAATTTATAGATGTCTGGAAAAATCCCGACAAAGCCAAAGAGTACGAAATATCGATTATTCCGACCCAGATATTTTATGACGCTTCCGGCAAAGAGCTTTTCAGGCACGAAGGATTCTTCTCGAAAGAGGACATTCTCGGGAAATGGAAAGAGTTTGGCGTTGAACTTACAAAAGTGAAATGATACAGCAGCTTTTTACCAATTTAACACACGCAGTCGAAGGCACGCCGGCGATAGCTATAACCGCCTCGTTTATCTGGGGCGTTTTGAGTATTCTGCTTAGTCCCTGTCATCTGGCAAGTATTCCGCTTATTGTAGGATTTATCGATGAACAGGGGAAAATATCAACGAAACGGGCGTTTGTCATATCCGCTTTATTCGCAGCGGGGATACTTATCACCATCGGGGTCATCGGAGCTATTACGGGGGCGGCGGGGCGAATGATGGGCAACGTCGGCAAATACGGCAATTATTTTGTGGCTGCAATCTTTTTTATTGTCGGACTTCATCTGCTCGATGTGATTCCGATGCCGTGGTCGGGGCCGGGACAGGTCGGAATGAAACGTAAAGGAGCGCTGGCTGCGTTTATTCTCGGCTTAGTCTTTGGTATTGCCATAGGCCCATGCACTTTTGCTTATATGGCGCCGATGCTCGGCGTTACATTCAAACTGGCAAACACGAATCTGCTTTATGGAATCATGCTGCTGGTAGTTTATGGAATCGGACACTGCTCGGTAATCGTGCTGGCGGGGACATCAACGGAACTGGTGGAGCACTATATGAACTGGAACGAGCGTTCGAAGGGGGCCGTTATTCTGAAGAAAATCTGCGGCGTTCTCGTTCTTTTAGGCGGTTTATATCTGATTTACACGGCTCCTTGATAAAGATGGGAATATCTCTATTGCTGCTCAGGGATTAAAACAATGGCTGAAAAAGTAAATACGGCGAAAAACGCAAAAGGCCTGAATGTCTTTGAAAAATATCTGACGCTGTGGGTAATTCTTTGCATAGCCGGCGGAATCGTTCTCGGGAAAATTGCACCGGGTTTTGCGAAATATTTAGACGGTATGGCAATATATGTCGGCGGAGCGCCGGTGGTATCTATTCCGATAGCGGTGTGCCTGTTTTTTATGATGTACCCGATTATGGTCAAGATAGATTTTGCCGAGGTTTTGAAAGCGGGCAAAAGCATCAAGCCGGTCGGGCTGACCTTATTTGTCAACTGGGCAATCAAACCTTTTACAATGTACGCGATAGCATTATTGTTTTTAGGCGTTTTGTTCAGGGGATTTATTGGTCCCGATGCTGTTGACATTATTAAAATGCCTTTCGGTCTTGATTTGCCGGTCGGCGCAACTTACGGCGTCGGCAAAGTAATAGAGCAAGGCGGCATAAAAGTTCTCGAAGTTCCGCTTTGGCGAAGTTATCTGGCAGGCTGCATCCTGCTGGGTATTGCTCCGTGCACGGCAATGGTATTGGTATGGGGTTATCTTGCAAAGGGCAATGACGGCCATACGCTGATTATGGTGGCCATCAATTCCCTCTCAATGCTGTTTCTTTACGGACTTCTCGGCGGTTTTCTTTTGGGCGTCGGCAGACTGCCTGTGCCGTGGCAGGCATTGGTCCTTTCGATAGCAATATATGTCGCCTTGCCTCTTGTCGCTGGGTACATTTCCCGAAAATGGATAATCGCCCACAAAGGACAGGAATGGTTCGACGAAAAATTTCTGCATTTTTTGACGCCGATTACGATTATAGCTTTACTGATTACTCTTGTGCTGCTATTTTCATTCAAGGGCGAAATTATTCTTTCCAATCCGCTGACAATACTATGGATTGCGATACCGCTGTTTATTCAGACCAATTTGATATTCTGGATAGGTTATATTGTCGCGAAACTGTGGAAATTTAATTACAGGGACGCAGCACCGTCGGCAATGATAGGCGCATCCAATCATTTCGAGGTAGCGATAGCCACCGCCACTATGTTATTCGGTTTATCCTCAGGGGCCGCGTTGGCAACGGTCGTAGGCGTTCTGATTGAAGTGCCTGTAATGTTAATGCTTGTAAAAATATGCCTTAAAACCCAAAAATGGTTTCCTGAGCGTCAGGGCGCCACTGTTTGAGCATTCGACCCCGGCTAAAGCTGTCCTATATTCATTGTTGACACTTCAAATCGCGGGGGTGTATAGTATTACGAAAGTGAAATTGTTTAAGGAAATGTTGTAAATGGACCCGGCAATTTTCAAGGCATACGATATAAGAGGCGTTTATCCCGACCAGTTTAATGAAGATGATGCGTGGAAGATTGGCTACGCCTCGGCACAGTTTCTGCGGTCAATGCTCAGCGGTTACGAGCGAGGACAGTCCAATTCTCAATCACTGTGCGTCGGGCGCGATATGAGAACGCACAGCAAAGCCCTGGCGGCCTCGCTTATAGAAGGAATAAGGGCCTGCGGGGCAAACGTGATTGATATAGGAATGATTGATACGCCGCAGATGTATTTTGCGGTCAATCATTTCGGCACCTGCGGAGGCGTGCAGGTAACAGCCTCGCATAACCCTGCCAAGTATAACGGCTTTAAGGTATCGGGACCGCAGGCAAGGCCGGTCGGCGTCGATACGGGCCTGAAAGATATAGAGCACATCGCAATGGCCCTGATTCATACAAAAGGTAAAGCAACAGGCAAAGTAGAGGAACGTAATTTGACCGGCGAATATAAAAATCACGTCCTGAAGTTTCTTCGGCCCAATCTAAAGCCTCTGAAGATTGCGATTGACGCTTCGAACGGCATGGCCGGGAAAATGGTGCCCGCGATTTTCGGTGATTTGCCGATAAAAATAATTGAGATTAACTTCGAGCACACCGGCCAATTCAAACACGAGCCGAATCCGCTGATTGAAGAAAACCTGGCGGAATTAAAAGCTGTGGTAAAGAAAAATAAATGCGATTTCGGAATCTGCTTCGACGGCGACGCCGACAGGCTGATGATGGTCGACCAGATAGGCAAAAATATCAGCTGTGATTTATTGACGGCCCTGATGGCATCGTATTTTTTGAAGAGCAATCCGAAATCGGCGATTGTTTACGATTTGCGCAGCAGCTGGGTGGTTGTAGAAGAAATTCTCAAACACGGCGGCACGCCGCGAAGAGAACGAGTAGGGCATGCTTTTATGAAGAAGGCCCTGCGTGATTCGCACGCCGTATTCGGCGGAGAGCTTTCCGGCCACTTCTATTATCGCGATAATTTCTACGCCGATTCTGGCATGATTACCTTCGTGCACGTATTAAACATAGTCAGCGCCGCAAATATGCCGGTGAGCGAACTTATCAGGCCGTTGCGAAGATACTACAGCAGCGGCGAGATAAATTTCAAGGTCGAAGACAAGCAGGAGAAGATGGATGAGCTTGCGAAAAGATACAGCGACGGCCAAATCGACAATCTGGACGGGGTAACTATCCAGTATAAAAACTGGTGGTTTAATTGTCGGCCGAGCAATACCGAGCCGCTGCTCAGGCTGACTGTCGAGGCAAAGAGCAAAGAGGTGCTCGAAGAAAAGCTTTCGAGGATTGAGGCCATGCTCGGCAAGCCGGTATAAAACGGGAGGTGACAATGGAAGTCCACACAAAAACATATCAGACGCCCAACGGTCTGGTGGAAGGTGTGCAGACCAAATGGGCGGGCTTTAACATTTTGCTCGTAACCGGGGCCAAGGGCTTTTTAGCTTGTCCCGCAATCGATGTCGATGCCTGCCAGCGCTACGGCGTCGCCGCGGCATTGGTGGAGAGCACGCCGGATAACCCCATCGGAATGCTCGAACGCTTTCCAAATCGCAAGATTACAAAGGTAAATGCAAAGGCCGAGGCCCTCGGTATCACCAAAGGTATGGACGTTACCGATGCTTTCGCGCTCATTGCGTAAAATTTATCCACAATCGAACATGGATAAAAGAAAGAGGGACATCATGAAAACCGGAAAGTGTTATCTAAGTTTAGCCATTATTCTTGGAATTTTATGCGTTCCTGCTCTCGGTGAGGTCGAGCCCGCTTCGCGAGGCGAACTGCCACCGGCGGAAAATAAGCCCATGCTGATTGCTCAACCTAATCCGACCCTGGCAGGTGTAAGGAAATTGTATATTGTTATCCTTCCTCCAGATGCTGAGCCGAACAAAGATGGCTTAGTCTGGGCAAATCTTGAGGCGGCGGTGAACAACAAAATCAGCAAGGCAGGCATCAAAGTAGCCGAGGCAATTCAGCGAGAGCATGTTTTGAGGTCTTTAGCTATCCCGGAACTGAGGATCGAGATAAATATGCTAAAGATTGAGGAGTCGAACCAGTACATATTTCATATTGAGACATCGCTGGCTAAAAAAGTCTATTTAACAAAAGATGTTTCACGATCCATTAAAGCCGATTTGTGGAAAACCGAGCCGACAATGCGGGCGGTATCGGAAGAAGATATGCCTGCTGCCGTCACCAGCGCAGTTTCAGAGCAGGTCGAAGCGTTTATTCACGCTTATACGGCAGCCAATCCTTTTAATAAACGATACTCCGGCTCCAATGCAAATGATATTAGTGAAGCTGCGGAAGAACAGGCTGAGCCGGCCGCCGAATCAACGCCAGCTTCGCAGCGAGACGAGCCGACCGAATACAAATATGCTGCATCAAAAAACAGCAATATCTTCCACAAGTCCGGTTGCGCCTGGATAAAGAGAATCAAACCGGAAAATCTTGTCTATTACAGCAGCAGAGATGAAGCAACAAGTGCCGGCAAAAAACCATGCAAGTTATGTAACCCGTAGGGTCACTGCCAAAATTAAGCGGTCAAACAGCAGATGCAGTTACTTACCATTATAATTATAGCTGTCGGCCTGGCGATGGACGCCTTCGCGGTTTCTATCGTCAGCGGCTCGGTCTATAAGCAGTTAAAGATAAAGCACGCTTTTCGCATAGCAATCTTCTTCGGCGGCTTTCAGGCAATTATGCCTCTAATCGGCTCCCTGGCCGGTATAAGCATAAAGGAATATATCGCCGATTTCGACCATTGGATAGCTTTCGCCCTTCTGAGTGCAGTCGGCGTCAAAATGATTTACGAATCATTCAAAATTACCAAGGCGGAGGAGAATTTTAATCCGGAGAACATCATGGTTTTGCTGACCCTGTCCGTCGCCACCAGCATAGACGCCCTGGTCGTTGGGATAACGCTTTCGATTCTGCAGGTTTCAATAACAATAGCCGTAATAATCATCGGCCTTGTAACCTTCGCGCTCTCATATCTCGGCGTTTTAATCGGCAAAAAATTCGGACACTTTTTCGAGAACAAAATCGAGGCCGTCGGCGGACTGGTCCTCATCGGCCTCGGCGTGAAAATTCTATTTGAACATCTGGCGTTTTAAAGATATATTGCAGTCAGATTAAAAACGTAAATATTTCTGATTATAAAGGGTGATTTATCTATGGCTTCCAGGGTCTATTTTATCAAGGCGGCACTTAGCGACGGCGAACAGGAGATTTCCAAAAAGGCTGTAAAACTATTCAATGCGGGCAAATTCGCAGGATGCTTTGCGGAAAAGGATTTTACGGCAGTCAAAGTGCACGTCGGCGAGGACGGCAACAACACGCATATAAAGGCGCCCTGCATTAAGGGATTAGTCAAGGAGCTGGTCAAGCTGAAAACGAGGCCGTTTTTGACGGACACCAATGTTTTATACCCCAGCCCGAGACACGATGCCATCGGGCACTATAAAGTCGCCGACAAGCACAACTTCAACTTAAAAACACTCGGGATACCGTTTATCGTGGCGGGCGGATTAGTCGGAACCTCCGATACGGCGGTGGAGGTCAACTGCGAAATCAACAAAGAGGTTTACATCGCATCGGATATAGTATGGTGTCACTCAATTCTTGCGGTCGCACATTTTACCGGTCATCTCGGCACCTGCGCCGCGGCAGCAATAAAAACGCTGGGTATGGGCTGCGCGAGCCGCAGGGGCAAGATGCAGCAGCACGCGGCGCTATCGCTTGTTATCGGCGATAAATGCACACGCTGCGGAGAATGCGCTAAACACTGCCCGGCTGACGCGATTACTCTCGGCGAAATCAAAGCACACATAGACCAGGACAAATGCATCGGCTGTGCCGAGTGCTTGGCGGTGTGCAAGTTCGGCGGCGTCGAATACGACTGGCACGAGGAAGGCGAAGTGTTGCAAAAAAGCATAGCCGAACATGCGCTTGGGGTGCTAAAAGGAAAACAGAATAAAGCTGTGTTCTTTAGTTTCCTAATGTCGATTACCAAAGACTGCGATTGTTTCGAAACGCCGGACATGCCTAAAATAGTCGATGACATCGGCATACTCGCATCAACCGACCCGGTCGCAATCGATAAGGCGGCGCTGGACTTGATTGAAGAAAAAGGCGGAAAGGAACTGTCGCAATTAACGGGTTACACCAAACTTAACCCGCATCACCAGATTGAGCACGCTGAACGCATCGGCCTCGGAAGCACTAATTATGAGCTTGTAGAGCTTGATTAGCAGCTAAAAAGTGTGTTTTGTTAAATATTTATCTAATTTTTTCTTGCATTTAGTAAAATTGCCGCTATAATCGGCATTATGTCATTAGGCCAGATAATAAGAAAAAAACGGGAGCAACTGCATCTTACGCTGGATGATGTCAGCGCAGGCGTTGGGTTTTCCAAACCATATCTATCCACTATCGAAACTGGAAAGGTAAATAATCCGCCCAGCGATGAGCTGCTGACAAAACTTGAAAAGACCCTGGAGTTTGAGCCGGGCCTGCTGCTGCACATAGCTCATATGGAATCTTTGCCGCCTGATATTCGCCAGGGATATGAATCCGCCGAGGCGGAAAATCAGAAGTTGCGGCAGTTTATCAAAAACATCGTTCATAAAAAAACCGACCAGGTCCAGGTTGATACATTTCTTGCGGAAAACGAAAAGGCGTCTCTGGCGGCCGGGCGACTGATTCCGGTGATAAACAAAGTTACCGCCGGCTATCCCGCCGAGTTCAACGATTTGGATTATCCCGCGGGCGTGGCCGATGATTATGTCCGCTGTCCGGATTTGCACGACACCAACGCTTTTGCGGTGAGGGTCATCGGCGATTCGATGGAGCCGAAGTTCAGCGAAGGAGACATCGTTGTTTTTTCTCCGGCTGCGGAGGTGCACAGCGGCGATGATTGTTTCATTCGTTTCGCGATGCCGCACGAGACGACATTCAAGCGTGTTTTCTTCGAGCCGAACGACAATGTGCGGCTCCAGCCGAGAAATGAAAAATACCCGCCTATGATTATCGACGGCAAACGCATCGACGGTCTATACCGCGCCATCATAAAATACGAAAAACTGTAGCAGGCCTGTTACAACCGCTAAACGCTCTGCCCTGCGACGGCCAGAACCAATGCGAACACTTTCGACGCCCCTGCACACTTCAATGTCTTAGCACATTCGCTTAATGTTGCACCGGTTGTTTTAATATCATCGACAAGACAAATTTTTGCGCCTTCAAATTTATGTCCCCTGCGCACTGCAAAAGCTCCGGCAACATTTCTGGCACGCGCAGCGTGACTTGTCATTATCGGCTGATATTTTGTCCGCCGAATCCGAACAAGCTCTGTGCTGATTTTAGCTGAAGAGCGCTCTAAGTTCTTAGCTAAAATTAAAGATTGGTTAAACCCCCGCCGAAGCCGTCTCGTCCAGTGCAGCGGAACAGGAACGAAAAAGTCTATATCGTCAGTAAAGCTGCTTCCCTGCAAAGCACAATCGACTAAAAAGCCCAGGGTCAAATCTAATTCCGTCCGACCATTCTTAAAGGAAAGTATCATTTGCTGTAAGGGGCCTCCGTAGACTCCGCTTCTGGCTATTCCATCGAAATGAATTTGCTCACCCTGGCAATTAGGGCAAACACCGTCAACTACAGCGAATCTGCCCGCATCCCGCCCGCAGCGCCGGCAGTAATCGCCTGCCGTGCAGAACAGAAGCTCATCCCAGCAATCTTTACACAGAGCGTTGTCGGTTTCACAGATGCTCTGCTTGCAGTTGACACAAACCGCAGGCCAAAGTAAATGATTCAACCCCTGCAGCCCAAAAATCGCCGCCTGTTTCGCTTTTCCCTTATCCACGACGACGATTATACAAGGTTTATCAATCGCAGCAAGTCAGGATAAGTTTCCGTGTTGAGAAAAGTCAGATGTTGCCGGAAAGTCAGCCAGTAAGGCAATACTTACGAGTATCCAAAAACCAGTAGCCATCCCTGCCGATTGTCCTGCCCTCGGTTATTTCTATCCTCTTGTCAAAAATGGGGCCGTCGATAACCAACGTGTGATATTCGCCGTTTTCTCCGCAAACATCGATGTTTTTATCTTTAAGGTATCCCATAAAATCTTTATCTGGCTGACGCCCTACCCACTCCCGGCCGATGAACCTCGATTGGGCGCTGACTATAACTGCTTCAAAACCGGAATCGATAAAATCAGATAAAATCTCTTCAGAGCTCTTACCCCAAAGCGGCTCAAGCGCCTCAATTCCCAGCTCACTGCAAACCCTCTTCACCCAGCTTCTGTTTCCCTCTAAAAAGATATCACCAAAAACCATTCCCTTTATACCATTGCCGCTCAAACTCCGTATTGCCTCTTTAAATTCCTGTTCATACCCATCTTTCGTCGTTTCTTTTTGCAGCAGCGGTATGCCGATTGCCTCAGCTTGTAATTGAATTAATTCGGCTTCTGTTCCGTGAAAACTTACTCTTTTGTATTCACTGGAAACGAAATTTACGAGGCTGGAGATGCTGTATCCTCCAAGCATTGCTTTATAGCAGGCCAAACAGCTGTCCTTGCCACCGCTCCACGATGAGATGCAGTTCATAAAATCCCCTTTTTCTTTCCCTTGCCTGAGTATTTTTAACGCCTCCGTCTTTTCCGCGGTCCTTGCGGCCACTGCCGGTAATCGGGAACATAATGCGGCGCATTATTTTTACCGACCGAACCAATTTTCGCTTTCGGAGAGGCATATTCCGCCCCCTCCAAATCCATCGACCCGCAGTGTCCATCAACGAATACAACATTGGTTTTGTTGTAATGTCTGAAGCAGGTCGTCGGCCAAGGATTTTTTGGCCACGAATTGCCGTAGTTTTGGGGTACATACTTATAAGGCGGGTCTAAAAGAAAAGTGTTAAAAGTTTGTCCCGAACCCGACATATCTATCAGAGTGTCTGCAAAGGCAAATACATCTTTAGGACTAATAACCGTTGTAATTTTCTGCCATGGTCGGTTTCGTATATTTATATCTTCGTCCCAGCCGCTCAAAGGTGGGCACAGGTAGTATCCGTTATACCCATAAGTGCTCGTAATCCACTTTGGGTCATCCGGTTCGCCTGGAGGTTTACCCTGGAGTCCGTAGCTGCCGTATCGCTGTGCGGGACACTCATAGACGCTATTTTTCTTTAGCTCGCTTTGGAGATACGGCCAGACAAATCCTGCCTTGTGGTCAATCCCGTCCGGTTCCACCCTGCCCCACCAGTATGTATATGTATTTGCTTGTCGCACCCTCGCTGGCATAGCATAATCATCGTAATCGTTGGCATAACACACGAAAGCAATGCCAAGATTTCTTAAATTGTTCGTGCAAACAACCGCATTTGCCCGCCCTCTTGCTCGACTAAGCGATGGAAGCAAAACAGCCATCAGCAGCACGATGATGCTCATGACCACAATAACTTCAACAAGCGTAAATGCTTTTATTCGCCGGATAGTTCTTTCCTCCATTCGTTGGCCAGCAGCGAGAAATCCGTAAAATCGACGTCGCCGTCAAGGTCTAAATCGGCCCGGCTCCCGCCAACGGGGCCGTTGTAAAGCCAATCGTCCACAAATTCAACCAAATCGCTCATGTCCACAACATTATCGTCACTGATGTCTCCTAAAAGTGCCGGCTGATGAAACTTGAAAAGGCCGTCGTAACCTATTGCGTAAACACTGTCGTAAGTTACTGCCCGACTGTCCCCGCACCACCAGTAATTGTAATAAGCAGCCACGAAATTTGGGTCATTTGGTGTTAACGTAACATTTAGAATGTAAAATTCGTCATACATTGGATGAAGATATTCCCACGATGTCCCTGCAATATATAGTTTTCCGTCTGCATAAACAGGTTGATTATCCCATCCGCCGACGGATAAATCAGAATCTGTTTCCCATAGTTTAGTTGCAGTATCACCATAGTCATAATATGCTTCTATCTTTGGATACCCATACCCACCAGAGATATATATTTTATCACCCACTACAATAGGTACACAGTCCGTTGCTTGTATTTTTGTAGTCCAGATAACACTGCCGTTAGTACAATTAATTTTAAACAATGTTGAATTATCCTCCGACACCTCCGGATAAAAATTGTAAGTCACCGCGTATAAGAAACCTCCTTTCGTAACAACTACTCCGCCACAAAAACCCTCGTAATCAGGATTTATGAACCCCCACAATTGCATAGGATAAGAAAGCGTAGCATCATAAGCGCGTATAGTTCCTTGATAGTTCTCACCTAAGGTTGCAACATAAATAACGCCATTCCTATATGCAGGTGTATTACCACAGGTATAACCTAATGCTTGAGACCAGACAATCTGTCCCGGCTGGTAGGGATTACCAGGCCCACTCTCATCTAAGTTAATACAATAAAGTTTCCCTGTTTCATCGAAAGGGGCGTAATCTGTGATAAATGCCCGTGCGTGTGGAATATCGGTCGCCACGCAAACAGATGCATTCACAACGTTTTGATCCAACGGTGTTGACCATTTTTGTACGCCGGACTGAGCGTCGAGCGCAAATACTTTATTTCCTGAGCCAATCAGCACCGTATTATGCTTTTCATCGATGCAGGGTGTCGACCAAGAAGATAATTCCCCCTTATCAATCACCGTCCACCACAGAACCTGTCCTGAATTTGCATCATAAGCAATTATCTGACTATGGGTTTTTATCCTAACTCCTAACTCTTCATCCCACTCGCCAACTCCGGCGTATGCATAAACTTTGCCGTTATAGATTATCGGCTGGGCAGTATCTTCAAAAGCCACATAATAATTCGGATCCTGAGGGTCAATATAGGCGTCCCATTTGAGGGTATTGCTATCAATCGTATTGGGGCCATCGACCGCAATCGACTGCCGACTCATCGTATGCGCATAGGCGGGCCAGTCTTGTGGTCCGGCCTGCACACCTGTTGCGGCTGCAAACACAAAAATCAAACTTATTATTTTCCTCGAAGCCATAGTTTTTCTCCTTCTTCAATTCAAAAAAGTTGTAAATTTCTTTTCAAAACCATCCTGCTCTTGCTTTTTGTTTTTTCTCCTTTCATTTCTGTCCGACCCCTAACCGCGAGGGCGCCAACAAAAAAACCGCCGTTCCCACGAGGGAAACGGCGGTTCTGAAATCAAACAATAAAATCTGAAATTAAAAACAGATGCACCGTGCTCCAAATCGCGAGAACACCGAAAATGCGTAACTAACCACAGGCAGGTTTTCTGACTTGCGTTCTACCGAAAGGCTCCTTCCCATCCATACATTGCGGATAGTGGCATAATGCCTATCAGATTTCCCCCCAAGCTTTCTTGCGAAAGCAAAAATGGGGGGAACAAACGCTTACAGCGGCGCGACCGCCGCGGACTTTAACCGCGTTCCCATTTGATTATCCCGAAGCACAAAGCTTCAGAACCTGCAGTCAGGATATTTCCTTTTCAAAGAGCAATTTTTAGACTTTTACCAGTCTGTCTTATAGTCTTCAAGCAAAAAATGAAAATTTTTAACGCCTTAGATAAATAATAATACCGGCCAGTATCAAAATAGCCGCCGCGCACACCCCCACCGCTATCGTAAAGACCCAGATAAAGCTTCTGCGCTGATTGGAAATGATATATTTGAGATACCTGTCGCTGGCGGCAAATGTTCTGCTCATCTGCATAATGCCTTCGGTCTGCCCGACAGTGCTCTGGTTTAGCTTGTCCAGCGTCCCGTTAAACTTGTTAAGACTCTCGGCCATTTGCACATCGACATCGGCTGCAGCGGCGAGCTGATGGTCAATCTCGATCAGGGCATCGGTTTGCTTGGCGGTTTCGGTCGGAATTTTTTCTACCGTCCTAACAAACCCCTGCTCCATCATGGTGGTCGTCTTTAACTGCTCGAGCAGCTGTTCTGTCAGTTGCTTTTGGTTTTCCACAACGGCCGGAAAGCTCTCCAGCAGTTTGGGCAATCGTTCAAGATGCTTCATCAATTCTTCGTTATGAGCGGCCTGGCGGTTCAGATGATTATTGATACCTTCCAGCTGCTCAACGAGTTTGTCGAAACCGGCTTGTAGTTTTTCAAGTGATTGCGTTTTATCCGCCTGGGGAACCGTTTTGACCAAAACCTGATTGCTTTCAGCGGGTTTCTCTCCGGCAGCAGGTCCTGTCGATGCGGCGTCCCGGTTGATTAATCCTTGGTCATCTACCTCCGGCTGATAGTCCGCCTTGTGGGTCTCTAACCAGCTACGTGTTTTTGACCAGAAATCTTTTAAAGTCATTTTCAAAATCCCCAAAAGACCTCTTACCAATCATCAGTTACCATTAAAAAACTTTCCTGCTGCAATTTCAAGTTATTTTTGCTACCATTACCTTATTACGATAACATAAAAGGCAGGTAAATGAAACTAATCACATTTAAGAAAAACTCAACCGTTTGCGCCGGGGCAATAACTGACGAAGGCATCGTAGATTTAACCGGCGATTTTCAAAGCGTAAAACGCATAATCGCCGGCGGCCACGAAACTATCAAAAAAATCCCGCCCATCATCGACAAATGCACAAAATTTATTGACCCATCTGCAGTAAAACTTTTAGCGCCTATACCTGACCCGTCCAAACTCCTCGCGCTTGCTGGAAACTACAGCGAGCACATCACCGAGGTCGGCCTTACGCTCGGCCTATCGGATTCGCCACACGCTACGACCAGGCCCTTCCTTATGCCGCCGACAGTAGTAATCGGCCACAACGAAGAAATCCCCTGGCCGGCTTACAGCGAGCAAATAGATTATGAAATCGAGCTTGCCGTGGTCATCGGAAAAGAAGCGAAATGTATAAATCCGCAGAAAGCAAAAGAATGTATCGCCGGCTACACAATCGTAAACGACGTATCGGCCCGCAGTGTAACTTTTGCAAAGGGCAGAAAAAAGCGGCCTTGGGACGAATTTTATGACTGGCTAAACGGCAAATGGGCTGACGGCTTTCTGCCGATGGGGCCTTTCTTGCTTACCGCAGACGAGGTCGAAAATGTTCAAAACCTGCAAATGACGCTCAAGGTCAACGGCGAAATCCGCCAGAACGCAAATACATCCGGAATGATTTTTAACGTTTATGAAATAGTATCATTTCTAAGTCATCTGATGACTCTCGTGCCTGGGGACGTTATAGCTACCGGCACACCGGCCGGCGTAGCAATGGCTACCGGAAATTTTCTCAAATCAGACGATAAAATCGAATGCACAATCGAAAAGCTCGGCACATTAACCAATACGCTGGGGCGAAAGCCAAAAGAATTCTACGAACCGTTATCGCAATAAAAATAACAGGTTTTTTCAACCACCATACCAAATGACTTATAGGCTATTTATGTTATTGCTTTGTGGTCGAGGAAACCTTCGAGCCTGCGGCTCCTTACAGGATGCTGCAGTTTTCTTATGGCTTTCGCCTCAACCTGCCTGACCCGCTCGCGCGTTACCTTGAAAATTCTGCCCACTTCCTCGAGAGTATAGGTGTAACCGTCGCCGATTCCGTATCGCAGCTTGATAATCTCGCGTTCGCGATATGAAAGCGTTTTCAGAATCATATCGATTCTGTCTTTGAGCATCTCCTGCGTAGCCGAGGCCACCGGCGAATCAATCTCGTCATCTTCTATAAAATCGCCGAAGTAGCTGTCTTCGCTTTCGCCTATAGGCCTGTCAAGACTGATTGGGTGTTTGGATATCTTCACAACCCTGTTGGTCTCATCTATGCTCATCTCGGCTTCACGGGCAAGCTCTTCAATCGTCGGCTCTCTGCCGAATTTCTGAACCAGAGTTTTGTTGGCGGTACGCAGCCGGCTCATCGTCTCTATCATATGCACCGGGATGCGAATCGTTCGTGCATGGTCGGCAATCGCACGGGTGATTGCCTGGCGAATCCACCACGTGGCATACGTGCTGAATTTGTAGCCCCTGCGGTATTCGTATTTATCAACCGCCCTCATCAGTCCGGTATTGCCTTCCTGGATTATATCCAGAAAACTCAAGCCGCGGTTTCGATACTTCTTGGCAATTGAAACCACCAGCCGCAGGTTCGCGCTTGAAAGCGTTCGTTTGGCGTGTTCGTACTGTTCGAAGACTCTATCGATAGATCGCAGTCTTTTATCGAGCTGATTCGGAGTATCCATCGCCAATTCCTGCAGGCCGGCCAGCTCTTCATTCACCGCTTTAATATCTTCAGCCGTTATATCTCCGGTGGGCCCTTTGGCGATAACCCGTTCTAATTGATGCATCTTTTGGCAGATGCCATGCAGCTTATTTTTCATCGGCTGAATTCTGCTCGTTCGCAGACTCAGCTCTTCCAGCAGCGTTGCGATTTTGCGCCTGTTTCTGTATATCTGTTTCAACTCCGACCTGTCGAAGCTCCTGCTGCCGTTGTCGGACTGGTGCTGCAGGTGTCTCTTAAACAAACTTTGATTAACTATCAGCAGTTTATTTACCGTTTGAACGTTCCCGGGCAGCCGTTTCCTTATTATAGGCCTGACGAGGTTCTCGGCGGTACTTATCTTCATTGTTCTGTCAAAGCTCAATATGCCCTCATAGACCTGCTCGAGTATATCCACCGCGCCTCTGGCGCAATAATCGCACTCCAGCATTTTTCTTCTAAAGCTCATGCGCGCCAGCTCTATCTTGCGCGCCAGCGAAATCTCGCTTTCCCGCGTCAGCAGCGGTATCTCGCCCATCTGGGTCAGATACGTTCTTATGGGGTCATCAATACGCCTGCTGACTTCCGCGCTGACCAGCTGTTTTTCCAGCAGCTCGTCCGCTTTGAGCTGGTCTTCTTTAACAGCCTCATGTTCGCTTTCCGGCGCTCCAAATTCCTCCCCTGTGTGCTTTTCCACATCCGCTTCGTCAATGATGTTGATTCCCATTTCATCCAGCGCCGCCAATAAGGTGTCCAGACGGTCAGGACTAACCATGTCCTCGGGCAAGTCTTCGTTCATTTCCTCGTAAGTAAGGTATCCTTTTCGCTTGCCTTTTTCGGTAATCGCTTTTATTTGCAGTTCGGCATCTCTGATTTTTGAACTCGCTGTTAATTTGTCTCCCTCAAGGGCGTCCGGCTTGCTTGCTTTTATCCTTTTTCTTGCCACAATTAATATCCTCACACAAAATCTATAAAATTAAAGCTTCTATCTACTATACCATTCCCGTACTGCGAAGGTTTTGCTTACCCGTATTCTCATGAACGCTTCGCAGATATTCTCGTCCGTCTACTGTTTTAATCTCGCTTTTTCTCTTCTGTGCCAGGTGCCGACCTATCACATCGAGCGCACCGGCCAGGCGCGATTCGAAATTGCCTTTCGCCTCTCCTGATTGTGCCAACTCCACTATGAGACTGCTGGCTTCCGGCGATTCTGTCCTGGCTATTATTTCCGCCAGGCTGGTTTCAGAATTGGCGATTAGTGTTTCGAATAATAGTGACGCCGTTCGCCTCAGCATCGGCACATCGAAGTCCTCGGCCGTAATCTTTTGTTTTACAATCTCAAACAGCTTCGGCTCATTCAGCAGCACTTCGAGAATTTCCCGCTGCGCCATGGCAAATAACCCATCGCCCAAATCCACGCTTCGCACCTTCTTGTTTTCCACGTTGTAGCTTGCGGTCCTCGCCGCCCTGCCGACTCTTTTGTGCAGCTCGTCGTTTATCTCTTTGGTGCTGGCGCCGGTAATCTTCGAAAGCCGGTTAACTATCAGCCCGCGCTCTATCGCCGTCAGATTGCCCGAACATAAGCTCGTCGCTACCGTCTGTAAAAACTCTTCGACGGCCGACTTTCTTCCGGCAAGGGTCTCGTCCCTGTCGAAGCTTTCCGCTAACCTGTTCCATTTGAACTGGAAAACATCGACTGCTTCGTCTATCAATTTCTCGAACCGTTCTTTGCCGGCTGTCGAAAGAAAATCGCACGGGTCCTTCCCCTCCGGCACCGAAGCCATCGCGATATCTATATGCTGCGCCAGACAAATCTCCAGCGCCCTGTTCGCCGCTTCCATACCCGCGGTGTCGCTGTCGAAAATCAAAACTGCTTTCTTCGCGTATCGCCGCAGAATCCGCCCCTGCCCAGGCGTAAAACTGGTGCCCAAAGCCGCAACCACGTTGTCGCACCCTTTACTGTGCGCCATTATAACGTCGGTGTAACCTTCGACGACAACGGCTGTCCCCGTAGAGACAATCTTGTGCCGTGCCTGTTCGAGACCGTATAGCGTATTGCTTTTGTCGAACAAGACTGTTGTCGGCGAATTTACATACTTGGCGCCCTCTCCCTCGAAAATCCGTCCTCCGAAGCCTATTACCCTTCCCGTCACATCGGTGATAGTAAACATTAACCGATTGACAAACTTGTCACTGAGACCGCCCCCCTGCTTAACAACAAGCCCCGCCTGCTCCAATAGCTTTACAGGGATATTTCTTGCGGTCGCGGCTTTAAGCAAATCGTCCTGCGAATTGACAGCTACGCCAATCCGCCATTTTTTAATACTGTCAGGCGTGATTTGTCTTTGAGCAAGATAATCCCTCGCGAATTTGCCTTTCTTCTCATCGCGGAGATTTTCCTCGAAGTATTTGGCAGCCCACTCGTTGACCCTCGCTAACATGTTGGGGTCAATCTCTAAGTCTTGTGTCTTGTATCTTGCCTCTTGCGCCCTGGGTTGTAGTTTTATGCCTGCGCGCTCGGCCAGTCTTTCTATCGCGCCGGAAAAAGTCAGGCCTTCACGCATCTGGACGAATTTGAACACGTCGCCGCCGACCCCGCAGGCAAAGCACTTGAATATCTGCTTGACGGCGTTGACGTTCATACTCGGCCGGTGGTCATCGTGGAATGGGCACAGCCCCACCATTTCTCTGCCCTTTTTCACAAGATTCACGTGCTCGCTTATTACGTCA
Source organism: Phycisphaerae bacterium (assembly GCA_028714855.1). NCBI lineage: Bacteria > Pseudomonadati > Planctomycetota > Phycisphaerae > Phycisphaerae bacterium. Next base: position 201,848 of record JAQTLP010000003.1, read on the forward strand.
ACGATATCGTTGGCCTGCTGGACCTGACTAACTACTCCCTGGTCGAAAAATACTGCCATCTTCTTCTAATGCCTGTCCTTTATGAAGGAAACCGTTTTCACCCTCGGTCTGATGACTGCCCGAATTCTCTGATGAGAAGTTCATCCCGCCCCTCGAAGGTGCGGGATTCATCCCAAACCGCCGCCCATTTCGCTCCGCTTAATAATGGTTGGCTACCTTAAATATAGTCCGATTTGGCAAAAAGTCAAATTGCCCCCAAAAACCCTGCTTTTAATACTATTAAAGCCGTTTCCGATAACTTTAGACACTTGGCTAAATAAGACAACAAGGTAGTGGGTCAATTTGAAAAAAATAATTTGTTTGGTCAATTGGGGCGTCTAACAGCAAAAGGAATACTTTTTTTAACACTCTGTCCTGTATTGAATTTTGCTACCGCTTCAGCCTCTACTGAATTTTGGTCTGGTTGCAATTCTATTCTATGTTCTGGGGTGAAACCGTGCATTTTGTGGCAAAATCCGTATGCCACAATGCGTTCAGTTAGACCGGCTGAGATAGTTTTGGGCAAAGGGGTTGATGGTTCATATTCAAGGTCAGCCTTATGTCCATCTGGCCAAAACAGGTCTATTGAAGTTATAGAGCAGCTTTTTGCGCCTGCGTTATTAACTAATAATTCAAACCAAACTGTCTCAGTATTGGCAGAAACTTCAATAAAACAATTTTGGGCGTCTAATATTTGGGGCTTAGGACGACCTCCCCAATTTATTACTATATCCACAGTCCCAACTAAAGCAGCTATTGCGGCTATCCCAGCAAAAAAATATTTCCAAAATTTCTTCTTAGCCACTATAACTCCCTCAGATTATACATTTTACCAATGGGGTTTTTACATTTTAGGCTTTTGGGAAATTATAAAAGCGGTGGCTATTATTATCAAGTGGTTAATATCGTAGTTTCTCGTTCCTTTACAAGTGAAGATGGGTGTAAAAATTTTAAGCATTTTGCTTATTGACAATTTCATAGGGTGTTTATATACTGTGTTAAATGCCTAAGCGGTCAAGAAAAAATAGTCTGGATTTAAACCAGCTTGCAACGTCTATCGTAGGTAATGCAACGGCTGAAAAATTATTGCAAGATGCAGTTGAAGATGGCAAGAATCCTGCTGCTGTGCTTTTGGGGCGACTTGGTGGCTTAAAAGGTGGCAAGGCAAGAGCATTAAATCTGCCTGCAGAAAAGCGGAGTGAGATTGCCAAAAACGCAGCGTATGCACGCTGGCAAAAAACTAAGAAGGATAAATAACGATAAATATGAAATAATATGAGTGGTAAATGTAGTTAACTAAAACAGGACAACAAGTTTAGTCCAGCCACCTAATTACTGTCTCATCAAATTCAGGCGGTTTCGGGAAAACATCAGACAAAGCATCAAAATAACCTGTCCGATTCGCCGTTAAAAACACATACTCGGACCTTTTGCAATATCCAAGTGATAATTGGTGCAATACGTCTCTACCTAAGACGTTCACATATGTCCCTTTCCCCATTAGCGGCCGAACTTTCTTCTTAAAATCCGGGGCCAGAAAACAAACACCTACATTCTCTACTGTATATGGTTCGCCAAACCTGTCGATGAATATAACACTACAGTGATTTAACTGGCGCATTTCAATTGGACCAACGAACGTATGCACCAAATCTGGTACTTTGATAAGTTGATCTTCTTGGATATTAAATCGCGGCTCATCATCAGGAACAATAAGTGTGTGGTCTGCGCCTGTATCAATAAGAAACTCAAGCGTAGCGGGAAATTCCATACACTCATGCCAAATAGTAGCGCTGACTATAGGCCGACTATAAGGTTCTTGGATAAAATAGCCATGCGTTGTTGTCATATCGTCTTTATCGCTTTTAGTACATTAACATCATCCGATGCGAATAGCGATAATCAACAACACATACAGGTTGGGCATGGGCAAAATCCAGCATCACCCCTTTTTCAGCAAAGAAATTCAGTGCAGGTTGTTGACCGCCATTTTCTGGAATAACTGCCACATAATCCTTATTTTCCGCTTCTCTCTTTTTGAAGATTTTGATGTGGTTCTTGTGAACAAAGTATACAAGCTCAGCGTGCTTGCGGTTACAGGCTGCAATTTTCCCCAAAACTTCTGGAGGTATATTATAACTCTTACCTTTAGCCATGCTATACCTCCTTAAATTCAAACTCCGGCATATCTAAACACGCCAACTATATGTTTAACCCTTCAAACCGCACTTATTATTATATAGTATCTTCGACTGATTGCAAGAAAATACATAAGTAATTTGCTTAAAGTAGGTTAGGTAAAGGTTTAAGTCAAGCAAAAAATGCAAAAAAACTCATTTTGAAGGTAAAGTTCGCAACTTTAGTTATAACAAGGGGTTACGCACAATTAAGTGACCAAACAAGCTCGGCGGGAATCTATGTCTTGGAAAAGTACCTACTTCCGAAAATTTTGTGTTTTCTTCCTGATTTTCCTTGACAGCTCAAGCATAATGGCCAGTATGAATAAACTGACCATACAAAAACAGACCATATCTGGACTATTGAGGAAATTTTAAGTTTTTCACAATATGAAAAAGTAGAAAATTCAAGTTAGGACACCACCTATAAAACTTCAATCAAATGCGCATCTACCCGCGCACCAAAAACGGCTAAATCGTAAATTATTTCTATCTTTTTCCATATAAATATCTGCGTTAATCATATCAATTAAAGACAAGTTGATACTTTTTTAGTCAGCTTCTAAACGAAGTCTGAAGGAATTCGGCGGACAAGGCAATGGCCTTTCACAGAAGCTCGTTTCGAGAAAAGGCCTTGCCGCAGAACGCATAGCTGACTAAAACTCTGCGTTCTCTGCGCAATCTGCGTCTAAAAACTGTGTTAATCTGTGTCCATCTGTGGCTAAAAAATCAATCAAATGCGCAGGGGGTTAAGACCCCAAAATCCATTTTTTCAAAATTTTTTCTACTCCTTTTCCCACATCGACTTACGAGATTTATCCGCCTCAGGCGGAATCGAATTTTCGCATCAAACGCGCAGGTTCGTCCAATTACGAAGGGACGTATTCCCGTAGCCCCCGTCGTCTTGCCCCCTTTCCTGTCTTCCGACGGGAAGACAAGGGGGCAGCGGGGGGTAGAGAGAAAGTCTCTCTTGAAAGGAATAACCAATGAGCGGTTTCCAATAACCAATTGATACTGTTTATAATTTACTTCTCTTTTTTTCTCTGTGGCTGAAATTTCGGCAGCGGAGATTTTCTATTTATAGCGGAAAAATCAATCAAAATGATATTAATTATGCAAAACGAACCCAATTTCCGAAATGCCTAAAATGAATATAACTTTAGTATCAACAACAACTAACAACTACGAACCACGAACTATGAACTACTCAAAACAAACCCAAACGAACCCAATTTTAAGGCAACCTGAAAAATGCTTTGCTCGTGGCGGTTACGGCTTCTGCGAAATCGGCCAAATCCATCCCCTTCAATTCAGCCAAGCACTTGGCGGTATGAACCATAAGGGCCGGCTCATTGACCTTTTGCTTCCGCATCGGCTCAGGCGACATATACGGACAATCAGTCTCGACCATCAACCTGTCTATCGGCACGATTCGAGCGGCTTCCCGGATGGCTTCGGCATTCCCGAAGGTAACCACGCCGGTGAAAGATATGAAGTAACCTTTGTCCAAAATAGTTTCCGCCTGCTCCGCCGAGCCGGAGAAGCAATGAAAAACTACCTTTTTGCCATCTCCGAATTGCTTCAAAACTTCTATTGTTTCATCGAAGGCCTCTCGACAATGGATAATAACCGGCAAATTCATCTCAGCAGCAATTTTCAGGTGCTCGGCAAACACATCTTTTTGCTCGTCGTGCGACGAAAAATTGTAATGGTAATCCAGCCCCGTCTCGCCAATGGCGACAACCTTTTTGTTTTGAGCAAGCTCCCGCAGCTCTTTGAGTGTATCTGCTGTTACAGTCCTCGCGTCGTGCGGATGAATCCCAACAGCCGCATACATATTCTCGAATTTCTCCGCAAGCTCGATTGCCTTTCGATTGTGCTCCGGGTCGGTTCCGACAGTTATCCAGCCGGTAACACCTGCTGCCCTGCTGCGCTCCAAAACAATCGCAGCATCTTCAGCCAGCCCTTTGAACGTCAAATGACAATGTGTATCAATCAGATTCATCGTTTACGGCACAAATGCGTTTTCGTAATGTCTTATCTCCGGCCTGCCCTTTCGGCCGAGCACTATCGCGACAACGTCGAATCGAAAGGGCCTGTTTTCTATTTTGTTAGTTGCGAGAAAATATCGTGCGGCCCTGTTCATTCTTACTTTTTTAGCGGAGGTGACAGCCGACTCGGCCGGCGTGAGGTCCTCGTCCGCCCTGGTTTTTACCTCGACAAAGACAAGAGCCCCATCGCCATCGACCATAACCAAATCAATTTCTCCGCCCCTGCAGGAATAATTTCGAGTGAGTTTCTTAAAACCTTTTTTCTTCAGAAAGCTCTCGCAGCGTTTCTCGCCCCATCTGCCGAGCTTTTCTCTGTCAGCCAGCAGTTTTCCCCTGTTCAGCAGCCAACCCATCATAATAGATTATTGATAATTGGTAGATTGAAAAAAGCGTTAAAGACAGCCGGCAAAAAGCTACTTTTCTTCGTCGATAGTTATGCGCTTGCCTGGCTTCTGAGTCAGCTTGACCGATTTGCCGGTTCGTTTGCGGAGGTAATACAATTTTGCCCGCCTTGTTTTGCCGCTTCGGACCGGCTGAACACCGACCACGTTCGGCGAATGAATCGGGAAAACCCGCTCTACCCCCTCCTCATCTACGATTCGCCGGACCGTGAATGTTTCATTGATTCCGCGACCTCTGCGGGCGATTACTGTGCCGCTGAATATCTGTATGCGCTCTTTATCGCCTTCTTTGATTCTGCACCGCACATCCACAATATCGCCTATCTCAAATTGCGGTATAGTCTTTTTGAGACTTTTACTTTCAACAGCATCCAGTATTTGCGTTTTCACTGGTTTTCCTTTTATCTCTATTTATTGTCCGCCTGCGGCGGATTGGTTAAAAATTCAGTCCTGCACACGCTCCAGCGTAAAACGCTGGATTTTACCCGAATTCGGGAATTAGAGCAAGGGTTTTTTTATATTTCCTTCCCGCCTTCAGCGAGGTCTCGCCCAAAGGCGGATTTCCCGCCGTTTAGCAGGTCAGGACGCCATTTTTTGGTCCGTTCGAGGCCCTGCTGGCGCCGCCACTCGGCGATTTTGCCGTGGTCGCCGCTTAGAAGGATTTCAGGCACCTTCATTTCGCGAAAAACCTCGGGTCTGGTATATTGCGGATACTCTAACCCGCCGTCGGCTGATTGGCCGAACGAATCGTCTTTGGGGCAATCTTCATCGCCCACCGCTCCGGGCAGCAGTCTGACTACCGCATCGATGACTACCATAGCCGCCAGCTCCCCGCCTGAAAGAACATAGTCGCCTATCGAGATTTGCTCGGCCCCCAGCCCGGTGCGGATTCGTTCATCGAATCCTTCGTATCTGCCGGAAATAAAAATCAGCCGGTTTTCTTTGCTTAGCTCGATTGCTTTTGCCTGGTTAAATTTCTGTCCCTGCGGCGTAAGCAAAATTACGCGGCCTTTTTCCGCCGACAGCTTTTCGACATGTTCGAAGCAATCGAAAATCGGACCGGGCATCATAACCATACCGGGCCCTCCGCCATACGGCTTGTCATCAACCTTTCGGTATCTGTCGGCGGCGAAATCTCTGATATTGGTCAGGGCGATATCAACTATCCCCGCCTGCTGCGCCCTCTTTAATATCGAGTGCCCAAGAGGTGATTCGAACATCTCCGGAAAAAGTGTAAGAATATCAATTCTCATCCCTCTGTCGGCCCTGCTTACTTAATCCGGTTACTCTTTCTTCTCCGGCTCTTCTTCCGGCTTAGCTTCGGGTTTTGCCTCTTCTTTAGCTTTGGCTTCTGCTTCAGTCTTTGCCTTGGCTTCTGTTTCTGCCTTGGCTTTGGCTTCTTTGTCGGCTTTTTCCTTTGCTTCGGCATCTGCTTTGGCTTTTTCTGCGGCTTCGGCGGCAGCTTTTTCCAAGGCGGCCCGTTCAGCTTTTGTGAACGGCACACCTTTGGCACGCGCTATGGCCCGGGCCCTGCCTCGACGAACAGTCCTTTTTTCAGCGCATTTGGTTTTGATGCCCAGCTTTAGCAGCATCTCCGAAACCGTATCTGACGGTATTGCCCCATTATCGAGCCAATACTTGACTCGCTCAATGTTAAGCACAATCTGCTTGGACAGGTCTTTTTCAATCGGGTCGTAGTGCCCCAGTTTTTCGATGATTTTCCCGTCCCGCGGGTTGCGTGAATCAATCGCATTGATTCTAAAGTACGGCCGATTGCGCCGGCCCATTCGCATCATTCTCAGTTTTACCGCCATTTTTACCCTTTCTTTCGTCGATTATGATAAATTTTCGCTACTTACACTCTTCGCGAAACAAGTTTACTTAATCCATAAGCCGCCTGGCAAAGACGGATAGTTTACACGAATAGACAATCTTTTTCAAGTGCCGGCTGAATTTTATCTTTAACGCCCAATCCGGCTGTTTCTGCAATAAAGCGTGAAACCGTTGATGAAAATGGCTAAATTCCCAGGGTCGATTCGTGCGTCGGCCGCGAGTTTCTGGATTTGCTCGTCGGTAAGTTCGGCGGCGTTTTGTTTTTCGCCCGGAGTCATTATCGCCACCGCTCTTTTCAGCTGTTCCAATTCTTCCATAGTCGGCGCCGCCAGCATCGCCAGCTCGCTGCCGCCTTCGACGTCCCTGAACTTGGTCCTTATCATTTCGCCGTATTCGCTGCCTGCGAATCTGGCCACCTTTTCGAGGTACTGCTCAATCGTTATTTTCTGTTTTACAGCCGTTTTCTTTTTCCTCTTCGAATTATTGTTCTTTTTCGTTTTGACCGCTGTTTTATTTTTCTGCCCGATGACATAGCGGCGCCCAGCGCCTCCATATTAAGCCCGCCCGAGAAAAGCCTTTTAAGTCCGCCCAAGCTCCCGCCGCTAAGCGACTTCATCATATCCCTGCTGCGCATAAAAGTCTTCACTAATTTTGAAACATCATTAACATCCACCCCCGCCCCCGCCGCTATTCGTCTTCGCCGCGATGAGTCTATCATATCCGGCTCGCGTCTCTCGGCAGCCGTCATCGAATGCACAATTCCCTCCATCTGCTGCAGTTCGCTTTCATCGAAGTCTAAATCATCAACCTGACCGCCCATCCCGGGCATCATTTTGAGCATATCTTTCATACCGCCCATTTTCTTGACGGCCTGCATCTGCTTGAGAAAATCATCGAAGCCGAAGCTGCCCTTGGCCATTTTCTTTTGCAGCTTTTCTGCTTCTTCTACTTCAAACTGCTCCTGTGCCCTCTCCACCAGCGTTACAACATCGCCCATCCCGAGAATTCTGCCTGCCATCCGGTCGGGATGAAACTCTTCGAGTTTGTCCGTCTTTTCACCCACCCCGACGAACTTGATGGGTTTTCCAGTAACCGCCTTCACGCTTAGCGCAGCTCCGCCGCGGGCGTCGCCGTCTAATTTCGTAAGGATAACACCATCGAGCTCCAGACGCTCATTAAACTCTTTCGCAGAATTGACGGCGTCCTGCCCGGTCATCGCATCGCAGACCAGGTAAATCTGGTGCGGATTGACCGCTTTGGCTACCTCGGCCACCTCCTTCATCATCTCCTCATCTATATGCAGCCGCCCCGCCGTATCAAGAATCACTACGTCAAAACCGTTTTGCTGCGCGTGTTTTATCGAATTCCTTGCAACCCTGACAGAATCCTGCCCCTCTTCCCTGTAAACCTCAGTATTTATCTGCTGGCCTAAAACGGCCAATTGCTCGATAGCGGCAGGCCTGCGAAGGTCGTCGGCCACCAGAAGCGGCTTCTTGCCCTTGCCGAGCAGGTATTTGGCTAACTTTGCAGCGGTGGTAGTCTTGCCGCAGCCCTGAAGCCCGGCTAACATAATTATCGTAGGGCCCGGCGAGACAAAGTAGATTTTGCTATCGACCGGCCCCATCAACTCGGTCAGTTTATCGTTGACGATTTTTATCAGAACCTGACCGGGATGGAGACTCTTTATCACCTCGGCGCCGATGGCCGCCGCGGTAACATCCTTGCAGAATTGCTTTACCACGTTGTAATGGACGTCCGCTTCCAGAAGCGCCTTGCGGACACTATGCATAGCGTCCGAGATATTGGCTTCGGTGATTCTGCCTCGGCCGGACAGTGACCGGAAAACAGAGTTGAACTTTTCAGTTAATGACTCAAACACAGTTCGATGCTCGATTTTGTTAATTAGTGATTGTGGTTACTAATTTCAATTAGCTGCCACAAAAACAAGGATTGTAAGCACCCTAAGACGCCTTTGCAATAATAAAACCCGCCATCCTCTTGCCGCCTCGGCCAAGGGGCGAAGAGAGTTATACAGTCCAGGTTTTGGAAGTCTTAAGAAATTTGGTTTGCACTATTATGCCGATAATGGTCGGCGCAATAAGCAATGCCGGCAAAAACCAATGGTGATTGTAGAGCATTGCTTTCATGGCTGCAGTCGGCGGGTTCTGGATACTCTCGTAGCGATAAACCAGCGCCAGCAGGCCTGTTATAATAAGGATTCCGCCGCCAAAGCTCGTAAAGAGCATGACCGCATCTTTGAAAACGATGAACGAAATCATACCGCCGGCAATAATGCCTATAAGCGCGCCTGCAGGCATATACCTTTCCGGCAACCCAAAGGCATACCAGATGCCGCCAGTTATGATACCGCCGGCAATAGCTCCCAACAGGCTGACGGCCCATCGCATCAAAGGAATCGAGACTCCGCCCAGAACGACAAGACCGGTTACGCCGCCTAAAATCTCCGAACCAAATCTAGCGCCGATTTCGATGCCGATAAATAAGCCCACAAGCCCGAAGCAAATAACAACCACCAACTTGAAAATACGCCAGCCGTAAAGCAGATACACCACCCCAAACGAAATGGCGATAACTGCCTGCAGCCACGACAACGTTATTATCTGTCCCCAAAGGGCATCAAGAACTGTTTGCGCCCTAAAAACCGGCTCCGATGAGCTTTCTGCTGCCTGGGCGAGAATTGTTAAAGGCTCCATTATTTTTCTCCTTTATCCGCCTGCGGCGGATTAATCTTCTTCTGGTCTTTCAAACTTTATCGTAACTGATTCACGTTTTGCGACTCTTTTGCAGAACAGAGTCTCGGCTACCTATTTCGCCAAGACTCCAATGTTTTCTCAGACTCTTTCCCGTCTTTATTCTCTCCCTTTTTTCCTGTCAACCTTTCTTTAATGCGCTGACAGAGTAATAACTGCTCCGCCATCCCAAAAGCGGTCATTATTCCAAAAACACCCTGATAAAACAACCAGTTTTGACAAATCCTGCTGACAGGCGCAGCGCCTTTATACAATAATAGCAGTATCATCCCTGCAAAAATAAACATCGTCCCCAGCACCGCACAGCAAAAAGCCAAAGTTAAACGCCGCCGTGCAAACCCGACCGCCAAAAAAAATACTGCAACCACCTCCATTATTGCCCAGTTGTACGCCGGCATCTGCGAAAAAATCTGCCCTGTCTCGGCGGCAAAATCTGCTATGTATCTTTTCGCAACCTCTACACTTAGTTTAGTGTTGAGAGACATTCTTATGTTTTCCGATTCATATCCGAGATTATATCTTGCATCATCAATATCATTGTTCGGCTTGGCCAAAACGGTAAAGCAGAGAATTGCCGCCAAAACCCCGGCCAGTATTGCGATGAATATCTTTTCAAGCCATATTGCGATAACTGCTGTCAGGGCCGCCAAAGCCGTAGCTGTCACAATATTTCGGCCGCTTATAAAAAATCCACAAATACCGCCGCTGACTGCGCCAACAGTTGCCGCCAGCACCCTTTTGAACCCCAGCCCGCCCAGCCAAAGAAACAGGCCAAGCAGAACGCATAGTAATCCCGGCCCGATTAAAACTATCGGGCTGAACCACACTGCTATTCGTTCTAATTGTCGGGCAATTTCGAGCATATCCTCTTCACAAGCCGTGCAAACACAATCCCACACCTGTTAGGCTCAATAGGAGCGGAACAAACCTTTTACTCATTTAATTATCGGCCTAAAGGTACAATTTCCGTTAGAAGGACGAAAGATTAAGAGTAAATTGCTGAAAAAGCCCAGGTTCGCCCCCGTAATATGTACAAGACAATTCTAATGCGGATGAGAGGAGTCGAACCTCCACGAGCGTAAGCTCACAGGCACCTGAAGCCTGCGCGTCTGCCAGTTCCGCCACATCCGCGACAAACATCTATATTAGCTTTTTTCGCCAGATAGTCAAGGTTTTGTCATAATTTGCCAGGCTGGACGAAACAATTGAAAATTTTCAAAAATTTTTCATTTTTTTTCTTGCAATCTCTACAACTGTAGAGTAAGCTCGTAACAATTAAAGAAAAAGGAGTTTTTTATGGCAAAGAAAAAATATGACCTCACTGAAGGTGAATGGGCCATTATTCAGGCCGTATGGGACAACCAGCCCTGTGCGGCTCCGACCGTGCAGGAAGTGCTCCAGAGCGAAAAGGCCTGGACCTACAGCACTGTCAAGACAATGATGGACCGTATGGTCGCCAAAGGGCTGCTCAAAACTGAAAGAATTCGAAACCTTATTCTCTACAGCGCCGCTGTCACCAGGAAGGAAGCACAGCACAGCGAAATTATGCGTGCGGTAAAAAGGGCTTTCGACGGCGCTCTCACTCCGATGATGCAGTTCCTGCTCGATAACAACAAGCTCTCTAAAGACCAGTTGGCCGAGCTGGAAACAATAATAAAAAGTAAAAGGGTGGAAGCAAAAAAATAGAAGGCTAATAATATCTTAATAAGCGGAGAACCTGTTATGCATGCGATTTTAGAACAAATTAATTCTGCCGGACTTGTATTTGTTAAATTCGCTCTGCCGATGCTGGTTCAGTCCAGCATCTTAATAGTGGTTTTGCTTCTTGCTGATTGTCTGCTGCGAAAAAAAGTGCGGGCGGTCTTTCGATATTGGCTCTGGATGCTGGTGCTTCTAAAACTGATTCTGCCGACTACCCTGTCATCGCCCGTAAGTCTCGGCTCCTGGTTCGGTGACAAACTGGCACCTGTTAAGCTCAGCGAAATGAGCGCTCCGGCAGAATCTGTAAAATTGCCGCAGATGATAAATATGAAAACTGTTGCAGCAGCAACAGTCACGCCTCAAATAGACGTCAGGCCGATAGTAACAAGCCCGCCGGTTGCCGCAACACTATTGGTATCGCCGGCGCCGCTCTCCTGGCAGGGCATCGTGTTTTTGATTTGGGCCGCTGTAGTTGCGGCGATGGGATTATTACTGCTGCAGCGAGCAGTCTTTGTTATCGGCCTTGTCGCGCAGTCCCAAAATCCCCCCCAATTGATGAATGATGCCTTTCAATTTTGCCGCGGACAAATGGGAACCAAAAGCAAAATCGGTTTAAAGGTATCTGCCAATACCGCCAGCCCTGCTGTATGCGGGTTGTTCAGGCCTGTAATTTTGGTGCCGCAGAATTTAGCCCCGACTCTTGGCTCAAGCCGCCTTAGGATGGTTTTTCTGCACGAGCTTGCGCATATCAGGCGAGGCGATTTGTGGATAAATCTGGTACAGACCATTTTGCAGATTATTTATTTCTACAACCCCCTTCTCTGGCTGGCAAATTTCATAATCCGCAGGATTCGCGAGCAGGCCGTTGATGAAGCCGTTCTGGTGGCTATGGGTGCCAACGCCCCACAGTATCCGCAAACGCTCGTGGACGTTGCAAAACTGGCGTTTAGCCGCCCGGTACTGTCCCTGCGTCTTATTGGTGTTGTGGAATCAAAAAGCGCATTAAAAAGCAGGATTGAACGTATGTTGAACCGACCAATACCAAAATCCGCAAAGCTTGGAATCCTCGGCCTGATTGCACTTTTTGTCTTCGCTGTAGTCTTGCTGCCGATGGCAAAATCAAAACCCAAGCCGCCTGAATTTGTCATCAAAGGCACTGTTACTGATGCCGATACTGGCCGGCCGGTTGCAGGCGCAAAAGTAGGTGATGAGCGATACGCCGAAGGCAAACAATGGACTACTACCGATGCTAATGGTTATTACTCTTATAGTACCTGGTACGAAGAGCACAACATAAAATGCGAGGCGCCTGGCTATAAAACACAGAACAAATTGCTGTACACAAAGCTCTTAGGCTCAGAAAAAGAAAAAGTCTTGGATTTCGACCTTGAACATTCAAATAGTCCGCAGAACACTGTCGAAGGTAAAAAACAGCAGTCCCAGGATATAAACGCAAAGAAAAAGGAGATTCTTGAAAAGTTGGTAGTGCTTGATGAACATCGAAACCGTTTTCAAAGGGATTTGGATGCGACTGAAAGAGCGTTAGGAGAGGTCCGCGACAGATGGGCTATCACTGACTTTGAAGAGCACAATTATCCGCCTCCAATCGTTGAAAGGCTAAATCGCCTGCAGAAGGAGCAGGATGATTGTGCCCTGGAAATCAGCCAAGTCAAAGCCAGGGTGGAAAATCTTAAGGCTGGCACGCACACTGAACAAGACCAGAAATATCTTAAAGATACAGAAAACCTTTTGGTTGAGTTGCAGGCCAAGTTTGACGCGCTAGAGAAAATGCGAACCGAAGCTGCACTACGAAAAAGAGAGATCGACCTTGCACGCATACAGTATAAACAGCGAGCGGCCATAAGAGATGAGAGATTACAGCGGTACAACGAGACTAAAGCACAGATTGAAAAATTGAGGCTGATGTATGATAACCCGCAGGTATTCGATGCACAGATTGAAGTCGAAGAGAAAAGCAAAGCGGCTTCCGGTACAATCGATGTTGTCGTTGAGGATTTCAGAATCAACCCTTATCCGGCCGGCGGACTTTACACCGTTACCGTGGCTATTCGCAACAAGGGTTCGCAGGAAGCTCCTCCTTTCCGGCTGAATTTCTATCAAGGTGACCCTGCGAACAACCTCGACCTGCATGGCAAACCGCAGACAGGCTGGCATGGAGCAGGTCCCATAAAGCCCGGGGACGTTTGGAATGAAAGTTCTTCGCCTTTCGCCCTGAAAGAGGGCTCAAATGAAATAGCTGTGGTTCTCGATACAGACCAAAGTGTTCCCGAATCGGACGAGACAAACAACCGTGCATTTATGAGGATTATTGTAAAAAACGGGAAGATCGCAGAAAATGCAGTTTTTCATTCTACACAGCAGAGACCGAAATAAAAGACCGCTACGGGAAAAAGAGCGAAGCTGAAGTGCAATACTTACGATGGATACTGCTTGCAGCAGGTCAGGCGGTAGCTTGGGCCATACTTCTTTGACTGTTTGCCGGTAAGCGGCCCTCAAAACGCTTCTTCGCATCCCCGATAAGGTAGAAGCTGCCCGTAATGCAAATCAAATCCTCTTTGCTCACAGCGCTTCTTGCAAGCTGCAGAGCTTCACCCAGACTTGTGGCGCTTTGGCACATCTTGCCGCATATCTCGGTATACATATCCGCCAAATCGTCCGGCGACATCGCTTTCGCCGAGCTGCTACGCGTGAATATCACCTTATCCGCTCCATACTGCAATTTATCCAGCATCCCTACAACATCTTTGTCGCTGTTGCAGCCGAAGATTATCACCATAGAATCGTAAGTAATATTCTGGCCTATCGCATGTATCAGCGCCTGGACGCTTGCGGCATTGTGAGCGCCGTCAATCATAATTCTCGGGTCATCACAAATCATCTCCATTCGACCGGCTAACCAGACTTTTCCAAGCCCTTCAATCGCCTTTGCATTATCTATTTCGTAGCCGATTGATTTAAGTTTATCCAGCATAGCCAGCGCCAAACCGCAGTTGATGGCCTGATGTTTACCGTGCAGCGGCACACGAAGGTGTTCGAAGCTGCTCGTCGGCGTTGTAAGACAGACTCTCATATGAGGCCCGTACTCACGTGAATTTTCAAACCGATACGAGAAATCGATATCATGGCCCGCAACACTCAGAGGCGCCTTAACGGCTGTCGCATGCGACTTTAAAACCTCCAATGCCTCCGGTTCCTGTTGAACAGTTATTGCTGGAACGCCGCGCTTGAAAATCCCGGCCTTCTCCTTGGCAATGCTGTCGAGAGTTTTGCCGAGCTGCTGCTGATGGTCAATGCTCAAGCTTGTTATGCCAACCACTTCAGGCTTAATTACGTTGGTGCTGTCCAATCGGCCGCCTAATCCGGTTTCAATTACGGCTATATCCACCTTCATATCCGCAAAATACATAAATGCCAAGGCCGTCATTATCTCAAAGAAGGTTGGGGCCTCCGTCTTTGCCATCTTCTCTATAGGGGCATAAATGCGATTCATCAGGCCCAGCATTTCACGCTCGCTAATCATTTTCGAATTGACTGCAATCCGCTCATGGAGGTGCACCACGTGCGGAGATGTGTATAGACCTACATTATAATCATTCGCTTCTAACATTTTCGCCAGCATTGTCGCTGTTGAGCCTTTTCCTTTTGTGCCGGCTATATGGGCGGTTGCGATTTTTTTGTGCGGCTTGCCTACCAGAGAAAGCAGTTTTTCCATCCTGTCGAGGCTAAAAGTCGTAACGTTATACCGCAGACCCGTTTCCTTTTCGTAGTCTGTCCGCGCAAAAAGGTAGCTTATGGCCTCTTTGTAGCTCTTAAAGGCCTTTTTGGATTCGACTTTGGCGATTTTTGATGCGCGCTTCTTCGCCCGTTTCTTTCCGGCTGTTTTCACTGACTTTGGCATAAAAAATTCATAATAGCAGTTATAATCACATCAGTCAATTTTAATATGCGAAACAAGCCAAAAACCGTATAATTACGGGGCGTAAAACAATGGCCAATCATCACATAACATACGACCGATAAAAAGGTTACATAAAAATACCAATTCCATACTAATTATCGTTCCAGAAAATTTATCCATCAGCAAAGCTAAATATATAATTAGACTTGCTTATAGTAAGATGCTTTTCAGGGTAGATTTTTACTCTGTTTAGTACTGTTATTTGGCCTTTTTTGTTCAATTTTTCGCATCAAACGCGCAAGTTGGCGTTTTGAAGCGGGTAGAAAGTGGTAGAAATTGCTAAAGATGGGTAAAAATGCGCGCAAAAGTGAGACAAAATGCGCATAAATTGTCAGAAATTGCAGTGAATTTTTTACCCCCCTGCGCAAATTGTTCGAAGCGAACAAGTCGCGGAAAATTTCAAAAAACAAGCGACAATCCCTCGACTTTGCTCGGGACAGGATTTCAAATAATTTCCAATCACCAATATACAATCTGCCAGAGGCGGATAAAAATTCAAAACTAAAAATTGAGTGGGGGTTGTCTGAATTAACGGTGACATTTTGAGATTGCGGGAAATTTGTGAATGGGTTAGAATGGGGGGTAATGGAAAAGAGATTTTTGCGGCGATAATATTGAATTTTTACGGAGCGATGGCGGAGTAAAATCAATACGACCTTTTAAGTAATTCCAATTATGCATTACGATCTCGCTCCCATTCGTTATATATGAAAGACAAGTCTGAATCAGTTATCAGTTTTGTCTTAACTTCGTTCTGAAGTTTAATTAATTTCGAGAGGATTATCTTACGTCCTTGAATTGTAATTGGCCCCGGACCTTTCATGCCGTTACGTCTTTTCTTACGTCTGTATCTGGGATTGTCGCGAAAACTGCTGAGCCAATCACGGAATCGAAGGTAAGGTTCGAGTTGAATGTATCCTCGTTTTATTAAGTCTTCTGCAGATTTATCCTTTCGAACAACAGTACAAACCCAACACCCCATTCTGTAACCATTGGATTTACTCATGTCATATTCGCATTTGCCGTTTATACCATATATTTTAGCAAGTCTAGAATAAAATCTACTGCCGAAAATAGAGCCGTTCGATAAACAACTCCAGACATCTGCACAGGAATAGTTGAATATCGGACAATAGTATAAGCGGTGATATGAGTCATAGTATCTTAGGTAGTTTCTACCCTTAATATATTTTTCTATAGTGCGGTCTCGTTGATGGCTTTCACCTTTCCGAATGCCAAGAACTGTAATTGCATTGGTGAGTTCGTTCTTAGCACAAAAATCTCGTACAGGGTTCACCCTAAGTTTATCTGTACACCATCTAAATCTATTTGTTGGAGGAGGACATCCCCTTCCAATTACCTTTATCCAAAAACGATTTTTCCTCTCTGGCCTAAGTATGTGAGTTGATATAGGTAGACCATTTCGCTTAGAAAAATCATTAACTTGCCTAAAAGCATATCTAACAAAACTAATAACAAGAGGATTTTCTACTCCAGTATCACAGAAGATAATATAAACCAACCTATGATGGTCTGTGGTATTAGCCATGGCCTCCACTAATAGGTTTAATACCGCAGAAGAATCCTTGCCTCCACTATATGCCAACAACCAAGGAGAAGTTTCTTTCATATACTCAACTTTAATCTTTGCGATGGTTCTCGCGTGCATACTACTGTGCATAGTTATTTTCAATAAGTCTTCCTAAAGCCAACCTAAGTTCATCATGAAGATTAGTTGTAATGAAATCGATTTGAGAGTTCGAATAATATAAGTGTTTGTTTGTAGTCTTCGGCAATAATAAGAAGTAAGAGAAAACAAATATAATTACAGAAAGAACAAGCAAGGTTAGATAGTAATAGCTGAAAATAAATATACATAGAGCTAAATACAGGAGGAAAGCAAAAATACTAATAACACAAGCATCAGCAAAACTTGATAAAAACACACCATTGAATCGTACGTTGTTCGACTTCTCCTTTAATGATGGATTTGTATCAACAAATCCGTAGAATATCTCAATTATATTGTCGTCTTCCTTAAGTGCGTTAGAATAAGATGATATATCTGGATGGTTATCGAATTTAGATACAAGCCTGTGTCGTATGTTTCTTTGTATAGTTTCTATAGGTTTTTTGAAAAAGATATTTCGCAATCCAATTGGGTGGTATATAGCTCCTAATATAATAGGAATTATATAGAATATGAAGCTCTTTTTTGATAGGTCAATACCTTGAAGTTTATTACTCAACTCTAATAAGTCCTTACTCTGAACAGTCAGTATTACGACCAGAATCATGCATCCAGGAATTATCAAGCGAAGCAATCTAAGTGTTTTAATGCTCATTTGGTTCCCCTATAAAAAGATTCTTCACAAATAAGTATTGGCTATAACCCGTTTTGTATTTCATATGTACAAAATAACAAGAGAAATCGCTTTTTCATAGGGATTCAGTATAGCAGGGAGGAAATAGAATGTCAATGTCAACTCTTTCGTGGTAAGGGGGAAGGCGCAGTTCTGCCGGATGCCCGCGAGTCGGAAACGAACAGTGAGTATGCGCAAGCATACGAGAAAAACAATATCCGAGCAGGAGGCGGGACAAGCACCCCCAAGGCGTGGCTTGGGGGCTAAACGAAAAGGAGAACCCCCGGCACAGTCCGGTGGCTAAACATAGACGAGGACCCCGTCATTGTCCCGATAAAGGACATCGTGACGAAGTGACGGGGCTAAATATAATAGAGATTGCCGCGATGCGCTCGCAATGACAAATTGAAGGCCAGATCCCTCCGCTTCGGTCGGGATGACAAGTTTTTTTTGAAAGAATTGTTGGCGTGGTGGTCGATGGTTTGGTATTAGGCGGGTATATAATTATGATAACACGAACTACTCTACTTGTTTTTTGTATTTTCATGAGCATCTCTTGTGCCACAGCGCAGAAATCGAGTAACAGCAAACAATGGACATTTAATCCGGCAAAAGACATATTATCACTTCACTATGACCACGCACCGGACAGAGACGATGGACACAGCGCAGCAGCGGACAGGACCATCCTTCAGTCTATCTATGGAAAAAAGTGGATAGCAGAGCACGTTATAGCTGTCTCCGGAGCGTATGGTAAAAACGGCAAAGATTTTAACCAGAACTCCGATGCTGTTATGGATGCAGCATGGAACGATTGCGGGGGCTGGCTTGCAGCTCACAGCCGGCGTGAAGCTGTGGTGGCCGAACTGGCAAGCAGATGGGGCAGAACGCTGGAGGCGGGAGGCGATGTGTGGATTAAGGAAGGCGGACAGTCCGATTTAACGGCGGCTGTCGTCGCAAGAATCATCGAACAAATGCCTAATGTGGATACGACAGCGAGAATCCATACCGTCCAGCACAGCGACTGGAACGAGAAGCAGACAACCGAGGCCGCTTTAAGATATACAAGAAGGAACACACATTACGTGCTGCTAAAGGACGCGAATGCCTATCTTAATGTGCGGGGCGGTGATGACGCTTTTATCGCGGCGGCAACGGGACACCCTGAATTTGGAGCTGTATGGAAAGCTGCTTTTGCCTATTACAATCCAAAGGAAAGACTTGATTTTTCTGATACAGGCGAGCTTATGTATATTCTGGAACTGGGAGAGATGGGCTTCGATGAATTCAGAGAACATTACCTCAAATAAAGTTTGAAATTTTAAAAGATATTTCTGTTTTTATTCGGAGCAGTTTTTATTCGGAGCAGGGGGCGGGACAAGTAATTCAATTACCCCCAGCGAAGCTGAGGGCTAACCAATAATGAAATCCCCTGCCGCAAGCGGCAGGGCTAAACGAGATTGACCGCTCGCTCATATCGACGGCGAGTTTGTATCGGAGGAGGGGACAGATGGTTCCCAGCGGACTTTGTCCGCTCCTAAAAGCATTCCAGTAGCGTAAGCCAGGTCAATCTGCGCTATCTGGTATTCGGTCAGGGATTTTATCTCGGAGCTTTGGGCGTTGGCGAATTTCGCCTGGGCGTCGAGGACGTCGGTCGAGGTGCGAATGCCGACTTCGAATTGTCTTTTCTCGGCTTCATACAACCTGCCGGCAAGAATTGCGTTTTGACGGCTGGCAAGGATGCTCTGCCAGTTCGAATCGAGCTGGTCGATAGCGGCGAGCACCTCTTTTTCTACCAACGTCCCGCGGTTTTCCTTACTGAGCAGGCGCTGTCTTCTCTGATAGACCGCCTGCAGCACGCGGCTCTTAGCCGCTTCATTACCCAGAGGAATCACCACTTTCAACCCCCCTACGTGGTCTCTGAAATTCATATCGGTCATCATATCATAAGCATCGCTCCTTGTTTCCCCGAGGCCGTTGAGCCGATACGTATAATCCAGCGTAACAAGAGGCAGCGCCTGATTCTTGTAATAATCGACGGAACTGATGTCCTGCGCGATTTGCAGCTCCAGCTCGAGCATCTCCATCCGGTTCTCTATGGCTATGGCCGTCAATCGCGGCCTGTCGAGTTCATAAAGCACAGGGTCAGGCTCGGTCGTCGGCACGAGCGCCGTCGGAGTACCCATCGTCAATCCCGATTCGTTCATTATTTGTTTCAGCTCGCGCTCCCTGTTACGCAGCTCATTTTCGGCGATGATGATATTCTGCAGGCGCTCCGCGACACCGGCCTCGGAACGAACGACCTCGACTTCCGCCCTTTCGCCCACTTCGACCATTCTCCGGGTTTGCTTGAGCTGGGCCTGGGCAAGCTCGTATTCTTTTTTGCGGACTTCAAGCTCGCGTCTTGCCGCATAAAGCCGCCAGTACCCGCGGTCGGCGTTGGCGAGAACCCGTATCACCTCGAGCTTTGTCTGCGCATCGGTTATCTGCCTCTGGTATTCGAGTATCCTTATCGAATGGGTGTTTGTCCTTTTGCCCGCATCGCGCAGCAGCGGCTGGCTTATCGAAAGCGAACTCGCAGGAGAGTAGCTTGTGGAATCCGTTCTGGTCCATTCATCGGCAACATCAAATTTCAGCTTCCCGCCGGTCCGCAGCGGCACCTCAACTCCGAGGTCAACGTTCGTGCTCTCTGTATGAGCCAGGCCCGGCTGCCTTGTGTCACTGTAAGTGAGGTTCGAGAAAAACGACGCTTCAAACTTCGCCTCTTCCTCGCTTACTTTCTGAGCCGCGATTGCAGGCGCTATCAACTGGACCTTCAAATCCAAATTATTCGCAAGCGTCATCGCCCTGCACTGTTCCAGGCTCAGCCCAACCTCGCTCCGCGGGGGCGTATCGGCCTCGATGGGCATATTCACATCCGGGAGCAGCTCGCTGCCATCGGGCTTCGGGGCTAATTTCAGCGTCTGGACCTGACGAGTTTGCTCAGGCGCAGGCTTTATAGTGTAGAACTGCTCCTCGCCAGCAAACTCCTCGCACCCTGCCAGAAAAACCGACACGCCCAGCACAATCGCAAAAATAAAACTTTTCACCACCACGCTCCTACTCATGTCTCAACGCCTCAATCGGGTCTAATCTTGCCGCCTTTATCGCCGGGAACATCCCGAAAGTTATCCCTACTATCCCGCAGAAACCAAACGACAGCACCACCGCCCACAAGGGAATGTGGGACAGATTCATCATCTTGTTAATCGAGCAGATTCCCATCGTCAGCAGTTTTCCCAGTCCCAGCCCGATTATTCCGCCGATGAAACACAGCACAATCGACTCCACCAGAAACTGCGTCAGTATCGCGCTTCTTTTAGCTCCAATCGCTTTCCGCAATCCTATCTCTCTTGTTCTTTCCGATACCGAGACAAGCATAATATTCATAATCCCCACCCCTCCGACAATAAGCGATATACCTACGACACCGCCTGCCACGAGCGTTATCACCTGTGAAAGCTGGTTGAACTGCTGCATAGCTGATTGCATCGATTCGGCGCCGAAGGTGTCCGGCTCGCCGGGGCTCAACGCGGGCCTTCGGGCCTGCCGCATAAAGAATTTTATTTCCGTCACCGCTTCTCCACTAACCTCCGGTGAGTTGCTCGTTGCCATCACATATATATGCGGCCGCTTGTCGCCTAATTTCAAAAATGCATTGTAGGGGATATACATCTCGTAACCCTCGGTTCTGTTTCCCACGTCTATAACCGCAAAGTCAGGTCGCGGTTCTATCACCCCGATAACCATATAACTCCGTCCTCTTACAGTTACCATTTCACCTATGCAGTCCCTGTTCATTCTGAGCGCATCTCGCAATTTCGATTCTATGTAACAAACAAAGCGTCCTTCACTCTGGTCAATCTCCGAAAAAGGCCTGCCCATAATCACCGGCCGGTTCGCTATCTCCTCCCATCCCACATCCACACCCAGAAGCTGCACCCCCTCTACCGAATTTTCCTCATAATGCCCAATCAGGCGGTGGTACACTGACGAAATACGGGTATACTTAGCTACCGATGGACAATGCTCCAAAAGCCCATCGAACTCGTCAGGCCAGAATCTAAGCTCCCACCACGTTATGTCCTTCTTAGGACCGGTATCAGGTCTCTGGAACCACACCCATATTGTCTTTGCGCCGAAAGTTTCGAGGTCTGAAAGCACCTTTGACTTCAGACCGGTCAGTGACGCTATCACAGCCGTTATCGAAGCGACGGCAATTACAATCCCGGTCGTGGTCAAAACAGACCGTCCCTTCTTCGCCCATATCTGGCCTATTGCCAGGAAGCTGCTCTGATACAGCAGCCGCAGAAAAAATATCGGCGCCAGCAGCAGACCAATTACATATTTCAATATTCCTCTACTCATGTCTCAAAGCCTCTATCGGGTCCAGCCTCATCGCCTTTATTGCCGGTATCATTCCAAAAATTATCCCCACTATCCCGCAAAAACTAAAAGACAGCACTATGGCCCACAACGGCAAATTCGCTCTCCCAAGCACCTCGTTTTTGGATATCGCGCCTACAACCATTGTCAGTAATTTACCCAACCCAAGCCCAATCAGCCCGCCGAAGAAGCAAAGGATAAGCGACTCCACGAGAAACTGCGTCAGTATCGCTTTTTTCTTTGCGCCGACTGCCTTGCGCAGCCCGATTTCTCTGGTCCTCTCCGAAACAGAAACAAGCATAATATTCATAATCCCGATTCCGCCCACCAGAAGCGAGATACCGGCAACGCCGCCTGCGACCAGCGTCATCATCGTCGATATTCTATTGAATTGATCGACTCTCGACTGGACTGACTGAACGGTAAACGTGTCCGGCTCTCCCGGGCCTAACCGCGGCTTCCGCATCCGGCGCATAAAGAATTTTATCTCCGATTCCGACTCCGCCGACAATTCCGTCGATATGCTCTCAGCCATAGCATACATATGAGGACGTCTGTCACCGGTTAATTTCAAACACGTCCTGAACGGTATAAACATCTCCAGACCTTGTCCGCCTCCTGTCCATCTCGCCGTCTGTTCGGGTACTATATCCACCACCCCTATTATCACGAAACTTTTCCCGCCTACCAATATCACCTCGCCTGTGCAGTCTTTGTCCAGACCAAGCTTGTCCCTCAGCGCCACGTCTATAAAGCACACCTGTCGTGCCTCACTATCGTCGAGCTTCGAGAAAGGTCTGCCGATTATCACCGGCCGATCCACTATCTGCTCGGCGCCGGGTTCTATTCCAGTAACATTCACCCCTTCTACCGCCTTGCCGCCGTACCTTACTACGAATGGAGTATAAAAATCGCGAGGCGCAATTCGTGAAAACCTCACAAGCGACTTGCATCTATCCATTATGCCCTCGAATTCTTCCGGCCAAAAACGTAAATTCCACCAATCTATGTTTCGCTTGGGGCCGGTACTCGGCGTCTGGTGACGTATCCAGATAGTTCTGGCGCCCCATTTCTCAAAATCCGCAAGAGTCTGGGTCTTAAGCCCGGTGAGCAGCGATATTACCGTTGTTATCGATGCTACGCCTATCACTATCCCTATTGTTGTCAGAATCGAACGCGTCTTCTTCGCCCATATCTGGCCAACCGCCAGGTAACCGCTCTGGTAAAGCAGCTGTAAAAAAAGTATCGGTGCGCTCAGCAGCTTTTTCATACTTATATCTCTTTCGACTTTGCCCCGGCTGAAGCGTTTGCGGCCCTATCCTGGTCAATCGGCATATCGCTGCAAATCCTGCCGTCCTTCATTCTGACAATCCTCTTGGCGTGTCCGGCCACGTCCTCCTCGTGCGTTACAAGAATTATCGTCTGTCCCTGCTGGTAAAGCTGGTCGAAAAGCTCCATTATGCTCTTTGTCGTCTTGCTGTCCAGATTGCCGGTCGGCTCATCGGCAAGAAGCACATCCGGCTCACATACCAGCGCCCTCGCTATCGCCACTCGCTGTTTTTCTCCGCCCGAAAGCTGGTTCGGCTTGTGTGTCCCTCTGTCCGCCAGTCCTACCCTCTGGAGAGACTTCTTCGCCTTTGCTGCTCGTCCGAGCCATCCCGACCTCGAATATATCAGGGGAATCTCGACGTTTTTAATGGCGTTCATTTGCGGTAAAAGCTCGAATGACTGAAACACAAAGCCAATCCGCTCATTGCGTATCCTGGCCAGCCCCGAGTCCTCCATCTCCGTTACATCTTCCCCGCCGAACTTGTAGCTGCCTTCGGTGGGTTTGTCCAGGCATCCCAAAACGTTCATAAGGGTGCTCTTGCCTGAACCAGAATGGCCCATCACCGCAAGGTATTCGTTTGCCCGAATTTCCAGATTCACTCCGTCAAGCGCGTGTATTTCGTCCACCCCTACACGGTAAATCCGCTTCACCCCCCGCAGCTGAATAATAACTCCATTATTATCACTTGCTCGCCGGCTCATTGCTGTCACTCTTGCCTTTCTCGGCTTTGTTTTTTTCTTCTTCCTTCTTCTTGGCCTCAACTTCGCGCTCATCCTGTACGGGCTGGTCGTGCTTCAGATTCTCCAGCGCCTTGTAAGGCCCAACAATGACCTTGTCGCCTTCCTTAAGTCCTGACTCGATAATCGTACACATCAGGTCGCTTCTGCCCATCTTTACCGGCGCAACGACCGCTTTGCCATCCACGAATTTATAAACTACCGTTACAAACGTCTTGTTTTTGTCCACCTCGCTGTTTTTGTCCCGTATATCCAGCGGCAAATCGTCCACCTGTCTTGCCAGAATCGCCTGGCTGGGGACTTTCAGAATGTCCGCGTGTTTTCGCGTCTTAATATCGACGTGCCCGGTCAGCCCCGTATAAAGCTTCGATACGTTCGGGTCGTTGTCTAAAAGTATCTCTGTGCGGTAGTATCTTGTTCCCGTGTTGTTCATGCGGTGTTTGAGCGCTATTTCCTTGACCTTACCCGTGAACACGGTGTTGCCGAACGCCAGTATGGTCGCCGACGCGTCCTGCCCCACCTCCAGGCTTCCTACGTCCGCCTCGTCAATCTCGGCCACCGCCAGCATATGCGACAGGTCTGAAACCTCCATTATCACCGTTCCGGGATTGTTCATCGTCCCAGTCATAACCATTTCGCCCACCTTTGCGTTGACGCGCGTCACCACGCCGTTTATCGGCGACGTTATAATTGTGTAGCTGAGCATCTCCTGCGCTTCTGCGATCCTCGCATCGGCTGCGTCCAGATTATGTCTCAATACGACCAAATTTCGCCGGGCCGCCTCCGTGGTGTGTTTGGAGCTCTCATTTTGTGCGCGAAGCGTCTCCACCTTGTATTTTACCTGGTCGTAATCGGCCTTGCTGATGTCATGCGTCTCATACAACCCCTGCTTTCTTTTGAGGTCATTTTCCGCCTGCTCTAACGATGCCGCAAGTGCCGTAATATCGGCCTTGCATCCCTCAATCCTCTCCTTCTCCACTTCTATCTGTGCCTCCTGGGCATCCCGGCTTGCCTGTGCTATTCGCAACTGGCTCTCCATATCCTTAGCATCAAGCTTAATCAGAAGTGAAGCCGGTATTGGCGGATTGGCATTCGGGTCGCCGCAGGTAACTATGTCCCCCTCGTCGTACGGCATATCAATGATTCGCGCAGATACCCTTGCGCTGAGCTGGACTACTTCATTCGGCTCAATCTCGCACAGGGCGCCGATTTCCTCCGTAAGCTCTCCGCGTTTTACCTCTTCGACCCGGACCACCTCGCCAGGGTCCTTTTTGTTGCGGTGCTTTTTTACCATTACGCCGACAACTGTAAGCACAATCGCCGCAATAACAATTATGATAATCCACTTTCGTCTTTTCTTCACAACACTGCCTCTCACGTGAAAACCCGCTTTCCTCCCTGTTTTTGGCCGCAAATTCCTTCCTTGATATGAACCTTATATTATACCTCAAATGTTACCGTTTTATTACCGTTTTGCCCTTTTTTGGTGATTTTTTCGCCAAAAACACGCTTTTCGTCCGTTTATAACGATTTTATCGCCCTAAACAGCAGCCTACGATAAACAAAAGCCGCAGGTTCTGGTTTCGGCAGATAAACTCTGAATAGACCCTCTTCTGTTTTTGACGCAAAAGTAAAGAAAACTTTTTGAAAATCCTGCGTTTTTCACTTGACAGATAACCCGGGGCAGGTACACTTATGTGAAAGCGATTTTGGAGGAAATAAATGTTCTTAATAATGAGCGGCAGCACAGACACAATCCGCCCGCCTTTAATGAAAGGTCATTCCTATGTCTAAAAAAAACCGTTCTATAACCTTAGTCTTTGTCGTCCTGCTGGCATCTGCGGCCATCGGCCTTCTGTTATCTGCGGCCGTGGCCAAAGTTTCCGCCGATACCTCGGCCAGGGTCGAGCAGGCAAAGTCGAATATCATTTCCTTCATCAAGGATGGCAATTACATCGAGGCCCAGTCGCAAACTCAGAAACTGCTCGCTGATTTTCCCGCAAATTCAGCTCTGCCGGAGACCCTTTATGACATAGCGGAAAATTTCCGATGGTACGGCTCATCCGATAGAGATAAAGATAAATATGAACGTGCGGGGAAAGTTTATCGGCAAATAATCACAAACTACCCTGACAGCCCCTTCGCAAGTAAGGCACAGTTAGGTATTGCAAAGACAAAAGTCTTGTCTCTGGTCGTTGTACAAGACTTCAATTCGGCAGACCTGGCCCTTAATGAGATGGTAGCCGCTTTCCAGAATCATCCTAATTTGGCAGATGAGCTATACTGGATAGGGCGCGCTTTCGGGTATTGGGAAAGACACGAAGAGGAAAAAGACGCGTATCAGCGAATAATTCAAAATTACCCTGATAACCAATATGCAGACAGGGCGCAATTGGGTTTTGCAAAGGCAAACGTTCAGTCTCTCATTATGTCGAAGGATTACGATGGTGCCGAAGAAGCCCTTGACAAGATGGTTGCGGATTTCCCCGAACACCCTGACTTGCCCGAGTCGCTTTACTGGATTGCAGAAAGGTACGCCTGGGCAGACAGGTACGGAGAGGCGGAGAGAATCCATCAGGAAATAATAGAAGACTTCCCTGACAGTTCATTTGCGGACAAGGCGAGATTGGGCTTTTCAAAGGCGGAAGTTTTATCTCTTATTAGTCGTAAGGAATATGAAAAGGGCGAAAAAGCCTTCGATAAGCTATTTACCGATTTTGAAGGCCACCCTGACTTGCCGAGGGCGGTATTAGCAATAGGCGAACAATGCAGCAAGCAGGGGCTTTCGAAGGAAAATGAAGACCTTGCACAGGCCGAAGCCCTTTTTGATATGTCCGACAAGGCCATTGGCAGACTCATTGCAGATTTTCCTAAATATCCTGATTTGCCGGAGTCGCTTTACTGGATTGCTGAAAGATACAACTGGGAAGGCAGATTTAATGACTCAAAAAGTCTCTATCAGCAGATAATACAAAACTATCCTGATAGTCCTTTCTCAAGCAAAGCAAAGACAGGTCTCTCAAAGGCAAATGCCTTGTCTTTGGTGTTGTCGCAGGACCAAGTCCAGGCCAGCGAGGCTCTTGAGAAAATAGTTGATGATTTCAATGACAATCCGAATTTGCTCAAAGACGTCCTTAAAAGAGCATTGAAAGCACGCTATAAACTGGCATGTTCGCGACAGCAGAAGGAAGGCACTAATGAGCAGGTGAAAGAGGGATTCCGAAATGCAAAATCGATAGCAGAAATGATAGAAAAAACATTTCCAGATTCCGCTGCCGACTTACCGGAGGCGCATCTTTATATAGCATACTGCGATTATCAACTGGGTGAAAATGCAAAGGCGGCGGAATCCTGTCAGAAAATGATTAGTGATTGGCCTGATTATGAGTACATTCACTATGCCCAGATATTAATAGCCGGCTCTTATGAGAAATTAGCAGAATCGGGTGTTGTTCCAACATCAGAAGCGGACTATCAAATAGAGCAGGCTTTGCTATCAGTTATTGAAAAGGAAACAAAAATCGACAGAGAATCGATTGCACGTGCCTTGCTGGGATTGGGTCGGTGGTATGTAAAGATGGGCGAAAAAGACTTAGCCGCAAGTTTCTATGAGGAATTCATAATGAGAATGGATGACCCGAATAACCCCGATGCGCTGGCCGCAAAGGCCGAACTTGAAAAATTAAGGTAAAAGGAAGGATGTAAGCCTTATGAACAAAAAAACGAGGATATTGATGTTCGTGCTGGCTATCAGTTTGCTTTTCACATGGCTATTTAAGTTTTTTGCTCAGGAAGATATCAGCTGGGGATTCAATATCATCGAGATTGCGAAAGCCTGTACATCGCCTCCACCACCTCCACCACCACCGCCACCTCCACCGCCACCTCCTCCGCCACCACCACCCCCGCCGCCTCCTGGTTGCGGGCAAGATGGTTGTTGGCCCGTATTTAATTGTGGGGCGAATATGATATGTTTAGAAGACATGTGTTTTTGTGATTATGATAACTGCTACGATTGCAACTACACGACCCATGCCTGTGACAGCAAGTGTAAGCCGGAAAATTGTGAAGAATGCGATGGCCACGGCCGCTGCAAATCAAAATGCGACCCCGATACCCAATGCTGCAATAATGGTACATGTGTAAATAAATGTAATCCGACCGGAGCTCCTTGTCCACACGACACACCTAATATACAGGCAGGATGCCAACGTCAAAGTCCAGATGACCACAGATGCTTTCCTGACCAGGAAGGCAAAACTTGTCTTTGGGATGTGGTGTACGAACACACTTCCAGCGCTAAATGCGCTGATTGTGCTCCGGGTTGTAGCAAAGTTGTTGATAGTGAACAGCCCTATTGTGCTTTTTATAGAGCAGCAACCTGTAGAAACGTCTGGTTCTACGGTTGTATGTGCGCTTTTGATGAGGATGGGCCAACATATGGAAGCGGTAGCCATGAAAAGTGCAATTAATCGATAACAGATATAGTTGGGAAAACCACTTTTTAGTAAAAAAAGAAAGGTATGCATTATGGTCAATAGAGTTTTTTCAGATAGCCAACAATTTAACCCTATTTCAATCAAACTCCGCCTGTGTGGGACGCTGATATTTAACTTGTTTTTTCCCCTCGTTTTGTTGAGTTTATCGTCAGTTCTTAAAGGCGAGAACCCAAAATCTGCCCTATCGGTGCAGGAACTCAAAGAGCTGGCACCTCTAATCAAAGTTGCTGAAAGAAAGCCGCAGAATATAAAAATTGATGCAGAGTCATGGGTGGAGACGAAAGCCGATTTTTACGACCCATGTGAGCCGTGGCTGCGGACGCCAATTTATAAATCATATACTACTTGGGTTGATGGCGGACCTAAAGGTAAGGTCAGAGTCGATATGCACAGAGAGGTTACTAAATGGATAAACGGCTCAGCTCCATATGGAGAAGAGATATACTCTATGTCTTTTGATGGCCAACACGGAAGGTACGTCCAAGCCAAAAAAGGAGAAATTCTCCCCGATAAACCCAAACGCATAGGATATGACGCAGGAACACATTGGTCGTTGCCCTTTTTTGATGGCGAAATATATAAATTTTCTAAGTGCTTTGAGTTGGCCAGCGATCCTAATTCTGAGGCCGCAACTGAACTTGAATTTACTTTTGAAGAATTTGAAGGGGCAGAGTGCATTAAAATAAGGTCAAGATTATACGATGTTACATATTGGCTTGACCCATCCCATGGATTTGCGTTACGAGGTTACAAATCTATCGCTAAGTACCCAGACAACCACGAAGAGCTTATAAAACTTGTAAAAGTAACCAAATTGAAAGAGGTTTCACATGGCGTATGGTGGCCGGTGGAAGTTGTTACTGTATCAAAGCCTTATCAAGATGGAGAACCGTGGCGGAGGTTTGTCTATCGCGCTTCTAATGTCGTTGCAAACAATCCTAATTTTGATGAGAGCATATTTACTGTTCCTTTCCCCAAAGGTTACAGAGTCGAAGACAAAATTACCGGCAAGAATTATGTAGTCGATGCGAACCTCGCCTTAATCCCGGAGCCGAATAATCCGCCGAAATAACGGCGGATTAAATAATTTGTTCTTCGTGCTAGAGAGGAGAGACTTTGCCTTCGGCGGAGGTTTTCTGAGAACTTTTACAAGTTAATAAGGGAAAGTTGGCTTCAGCATACTGGCAATGGCTGGTTCTCCTACTTGTCCTTCTTGCGAGTATTGGGATCCGTATTTGCACCGGTGTAGATCAATAGAGTGCGGCACCTGCCAATCTTGCGTGAGCGGCAGCTGTCGATTATGCGGCGGTAATCCTGACAAATTCTGCTGCTGTAACTCCTGCGTGCCGAAGGGCCAATGTCTAAGCTGCGTTGGCGGCGGCTGCAAAGAATGCGGCGGCGATCTTAACCAGCGCTGTTGCGGCGGCACATGCTATAATATTAAAACTCATAACTGCTGCCCCGGCGTAACTAAAAATTATATATGTAACCTATATGAAAAATGCTGCTACGGCTCCTGCTGCGACCCGAATCAGTGCGAGGATTGTAACAAAACGTCTGGCGCTTGTGAAAGCAGGTGTAAGCCGGAAATATGCCAAAAATGCGACGGTGAGGGAAACTGCATATCAAAATGCGACCCGGCCGATTGCGAAACTTGTGTGGACGGCGAATGTGTATCATCTTGCGATTCTGCTGATTGCAAAGAATGCGACGGTGAGGGAAACTGCATATCAAAATGCGGAGCGGGTGATGAATGCTGTGATGGCTCATGCGTCAAGAAATGTGAACTTTTAGAAAATAAAGGTTTGTGTACCGGAGAACCCGTGTATTGCCCGTATCGGTGCGATGTTTGTTGTGATGGTTATTACAAAATAAATTATACAGGCAATTCCTTTAATTCTTGCATAGAGCAGGGATGTCCGGGAGATTGTCAGGATGACGTTAGGCCTATATGCTACACAAGAACTATGTGTAGTCGATGGGAACTTCCCGGAATGGCATGTTATGGCTCTCTTTGCCTTGCAGCTCCAGAAGGGGTAGGAGTATGTTATGTATGTATGCATGGACAATATCCTGTAGAAAATATTTATGCTCCATATAATAAAAAGTGTGGACAGTGAAAAATTACTAAGATAAAAATACAGAAGAAAGGGTATGGATAAATATGAAAGATATGATAACGAAAATAAGCATATGTGTCGCATTAATTTTTACGGCGCATGGTTTGGCAATAGCGCAAGGTGAAGAATTCCAGTCAGTTGTGCCAGAAAGAATTCCCGGTATCCTAAGAAGCATATCAAAACAAACAAAAGAAAACTTTGAGAAAATACATACTTGGCAGGGAGAACTGGATTGTTCAAGATATTATGTCTTGAAAGGAGGCATTGCAAAAGAGACCTTCGAGACAATGACAGATGCAAATGGTCCCTGCCCTAATGAGGTGGCAGAAATTACTGAAGCTATAATAGTATTCAAATGCGATTTAAATAAGGGGCTGTGGTATGTAAAACGTTCCCGAGAAGCTCCGACACGTTATATCGACCCGGCGACTAATAAAGACCTTGGGACAAAGTCACTACCCAGCAGCAGCAGCGAAATCATAACAAAAGAGTATCAATACAATGCCCAGCCAGACGCATATAATAGAAACGATGAAGTTGCACAGCGCAAGGCAGTTAAAACAAAAAAAGAAGAACCGTTATACAAATGGCGCCAGCCTGAGTATTTGCCAAGATATATATTTGATATCGATTCTCAAGTGTGGGATAGATATCCTAACTATGCGAAGATTTCAGAAGAAAAAGGGAAATTCGAATATAGCGGCTTAACAATGAAAGCAGAGCAACGGACTTTGTCCGGCGATTTGCAATATCGAATACACGAACCATTTATAATGAACACTCTTAATATCAAGGGCTGGTTAATAAATACTTTTTCCGAGAAAGCCGGTTATAACATAATTGATTCGGAAAGGATAACCGCTGACGGGAAATTAATGTTGCGAAAAAGCACGGAATATCAAAAAGTTAACGGTGTGTACGTGCCTATAAGAGATACAAAAGACACATATGATCACAACAGAGATTTTAGTTTGCAAATCCATGAAGAGGGTGTTTTTAAAAATATTTTTATAAATGATACTATCCCGGAAGAGATTTTCACATACAAAAATCTCGGCTTGAAAAACGGAGACGAGTTCATCGACAAAATCGCAGGCAAGGAATATAAATACGAAGATGCCAATCTCGTCTTCGTCTCTGATTTACCAGACAAGTCTAAATAAAAAAAGGAATCCGATATAAATGAGCCGAATAAGTAGTTTGTCGGCTCGCCACTGGACGAAATAGATATGTTGTTGCTGCCGAGGCCGCAACGAGGAAACATACAGCGGATATGCCGAAGGCATACCAGTGGAAGAGTATCCGAGCAGAAGGCAGCAACAACGGGAGGATATCCACTTCAATGATTGCTACTTACGAAGCCAGAGGCTTCGGCAGACTGGCAATGGCCGGCTCTCCTTCTTGTCCCTGTTGTAAGCAGTGGAGTACTTACTGGCACGATTGTGTACCCGTAGGCTGCGGCGGCAACTCATGCTTAGTGACCGTGGGCTGCAATTGCTGTGCGCTCTGCGGCGGGAACCCTAACAAGTGCTGTCCGGATATTCCTGCATGGGCATGCGTAGACAAGTGCGGCGGCAGTGGAGGCCCCTGCTGCGTAGCTGAGAGGAAAGACTGCTGTCCCGGCACAAGTAGTAATACTTGCTGTACTCCTGCGGTGGAGAAGTGCTGTAACGGCCATTGCTATAATGAGGATACGCAGGGCTGCTGCGGCGGAGAAGTTTATAACAAGGCGACGCAGGGCTGCTGCGGTGGGCAGGTTTATGATAAAACAACGAAGAAATGCTGTTACAGCACCCCAGTATACTACGTGACTGACATTAACTACGAATGTTGCGGCTGGAGGGGCTGCGACCCAGCTATCTGCGAAAGTTGTGTCGATGTGGGTTTAAGCATGAACGTGTGCGAAGTCTGCGGCGGAGACACAAACCAAAAATGCTGCGATGGGGTATGTACACCCAAATGCAAAATTGTTGATGGCCCAACAGATTGCTGGGGTGTGGAACTTGGTTGCAGTTGCGCATCTGAGGTAGGAGAATGCGCTCCTCCATCATCAAGAATGGTTTGGTCAGGGTTTACTGAAAAAATATGTAATCCACGAGGATGTGTGGGCGACTGCCATGATGATACGGATTGGTGCTCAAGAACGTATCGGTGTATAAAAACTGCTCTTTATACACCGTGTGCAATATGCACAAATCTGGTTGAGGGGTCAATTCCTCCCTACTATGGCCTCATTTATCACTGCTACGGCGTTGAGCCTGCTCAGAACAAGTGTTATTCATGCAGCGAGGTTGGAGGGGCACTGATAGGCGAAACCAGAATAGAAAATGATTCTTGCAATTAGAAAATTTCCAAAGTTTTGTCTTATATAAAAAATATTCGAGTTTGTATAATCTTTGAAAAGGAGCAAAGTCATGGCTAATAATGCAAGATGCTTTTTAGCAGTTCTATCCATTGCAATGATTTGCAGCGTGAATTGTCCTGCAAGAGAAGATGGTGGGGATTACACAATTGTTGAGCCAAATGAGATTCCCGGTATTTTATCTATAATAGCGTCTTCTATCCAAGGCAATTTTGAAAAAATAAAAACCTGGCAAGGCTGGATTACAGATGTAAGTGTCACTTCAGTTAGAGGTGAACTCGCAGGGGAATTGCTTAAAAAAGCATCCAAAGATGTTGACCCTAATAATCTGCCTGATGAAATTCAAGTGATACATAATAGTAGAACCGAATATAAAATTAATGTCGCAAACAACCATTTTTCCAGTTTGTCCGACCGAACGGAACCACCTGCATATCTTGACCCGAAGAACAGCAAAATTTATCCGTTGGACTGGGGACCAGGGGAGCGAATCTTTCTTATAACATCCGACTATAAAACGGAAATAACTGCTGCGAGCTGGGGGACAAAAGACAAAGTAATCTCCAGCAGGATGGCGGTGAAAGAACCGCCCGGTGGTGTCCACAAACTCGACCCGAGAAAAGTATTTTATTTTGGTGAAAAAACATTTTGGCGAGCATTACGGAATATATTGCAAAATATTCAGACACCTGACATCGAACATTATGGCGTGGTCATAAAAAAGAGAGTTGCGGGCGATAATACAACATATCGCTTAGAGATTTCCGACTCTGGCAAGAAACTTTTGAGTACGCACATTTTTAGCAGTGAAATGGGATTTAACCAAACATATTTTGAAACCTATTTTGATGACGGCTCATTGAGGTCTAAAAAAACAATTGAATTTACCAAGGTTCAAAATGTGTTCTTGCCAAAAAAATGGGAAGGAGCAGTATATTTTAGGGACGGCGGATTAGACTGGCAAGAGGATTGCACAATTGAAAATCAGCAAATCAACATGCCTATTCCAGACAACACATTTTCAGAACTAACCTACCTGAACAGCGGCGACAAAGTTAGAGATAAAATCACAAACAAGGATTTCGAATACAAAAATGGCGCTCTCGTTGAGTTAGTAAAAAAACCATCCCCAAAATAAGACTGTATGGACGTCGAATGCATAGTTTGTCGACTCGCGACTGGATGAAATGGATGCGTTGTTGCTGCCGATATGCCCTAACTGCTGTTGTTTCCGTAGGCCGCAATGAGGAACGTTAGTATTACGCAACGGCGAAGCCGCGAAGTAAAATGGAAAGAGAGCCGAACAGGAGGACGCAACAGCAAGCTGTTAAAAAATGAAGAAGAGAAGAATTGACGTTATGGCTAAGAATACAAAATGCTTTTTAATAGTTTTATCTTTTGCAATGACTTGCGTTTTGAACGGTCTTTCGAATGCGGACGATACCGACTTCAAAACTGTGGACTCTAATAAAATTCCAAGAATCCTGTCTATGCTGGCGTCCACCACACAAGCCAACTTCGAGAAAAT
This sequence comes from Phycisphaerae bacterium, assembly GCA_028714855.1. Taxonomy (NCBI): domain Bacteria; kingdom Pseudomonadati; phylum Planctomycetota; class Phycisphaerae; species Phycisphaerae bacterium. Next base: position 236,164 of record JAQTLP010000003.1, read on the forward strand.
ACATACCTGGCAGGGAGAACTGGATTGTTCAAGATATTATGTCTTTAAAGGGGACATTGCAAAGGAGACCTTCGAGACATCAACAGACGCCAATGGCTCCTGCCCTAATGAAGTGGCAGAAATTACTGAAAATAGAATAGTATTTAAATGCGACTTAGATAAGGGGCTGTGGCATGTAAAACGTTCCAGAGAAGCTCCGTCACGTTATATCGACCCGGCTACTAATAAAGACCTTGGAACAAAGTCACTACCAAGCAGCAGCAGCGAAATCACAACAAAAGAGTATCAATACAATGCCCAGCCAGACGCATATAATAGAAACGATGAAGTTGCACGGCGCAAGGCGGTCAAAACAAAGATAGATGGATCATTATACCAAGGCCGCCAACCTAATTATCTGCCAAGATATATATTCGATATCGATTCTCAAGCGTGGAATGGATATCCTAAAGATGCGAACATTATAGAAGAAAAAGGAAAATACGTAATTAGCGGATTAGAAATGAAGGCAGAGCAACGGATTTTGTCCGGCGATTTGCAATATCGTATATATGAACCATTTGAAACAAACGCTTTTAATATAAAGAAGGGCTGGTTCATAAATACTTTTTCCGAGAAAGCCGGTTTCAACATAATTGATAGGGAAATGATGACCGCTGACGGGAAATTAATGTTGCGAAAAAGCACGGAATATCAAAAGGTTAACGGTGTGTACGTGCCTATAAGATATACAAAAGACAGATATGATTTTAACAGTGATTTTAGCCTGCGTGAACATGAAGAAGGTGTTTTTAAAAACATTTTTATAAATGATACTATCTTGGAAGAGACTTTCACATATAAAAATCTCGGCTTGCAAAATGGCGACAAGTTCATCGATGAAATCGCAGGCAAGGAATGTAAGTACCAAGATGCCAATCTTGTCTTTGTCGCAGATGTAAACAAATAGTTCATTCTCCGTTGTTAAAGAGGGGGTAGGTTTTCACCCTTGGCTCAGGTTTTCTGAAAACTTTTACAAGTTAATAAGGCTGCGACGGCAATCCTACCAAATGCTGTATAAATGGTGAATGTGTAGACAAATGTGAGGGAGATGGAGAATGTTGCCCCGAGGGTTTGTCTTGTTGTGGTACTCAATGCTATGATCCTTCGACGCAG